>NZ_ALEE01000109.1 GCF_000282995.1 Melaminivora alkalimesophila | reverse complement strand
GACGCGGCAGCAGCCCGCGTCGACGTGGGCCAGCACGCCGTCCAGCCCGTCCAGCGAGGTGCCGGACATCAGGCCGATGTACCAGCCTGCGGCGCCCGCGCCCGGCGGGCGGGAGGGGCTCACTCGGCGCTGGCGACCTGGGCCAGGGAAGCGGCCGAGAGCTGCACGCGCATGTTGGCAGCGAGCTGCTCGAAGGCCTTGCGCGAGGCGCCGGTGATCGGCGCTGCCGCCTCGCTCTGGCGGGCGATGGTCATCGGGTCCTGGTGCTTGCCGGCCACGCGGAACTCGAAGTGCAGGTGCGGGCCGGTGGCCCAGCCGGTCGCGCCGACGGCGCCGATCAGCTGGCCCTGCTCGACCGACTGGCCCTTGCGCACGTCGATGCGGCTCAGGTGGGCGTAGACCGTCACGTGCTGGTTGGCGTGTGCCACGTAGACCACGTTACCGTAGCCATTTTGCACGCCGGCAAATTCCACCGTGCCGTCGCCCACGGTGCGCACCGGGGTGCCGTGGGCCGCCGCCAGGTCGGTACCCAGGTGGGCGCGCCAGGTCTTCTGGATCGGGTGCATGCGCATGGAGAAGCCGCTGGACACGCGCGTGTAGGCCACGGGCGAGGTCAGGTAGGCGCGGCGCATGCTCTGGCCGTCGAGGGCGTAGTAGGAGCCCTTGCCGCCCGGCTCCTGGAACCACAGGGCATCGAAGGTCTTGCCGTTGTTGTGGAACTCGGCGCTCAGCAGGCGGCCGCTGCGCAGCGGCTCGCCGTCGGCCTCCAGGGTCTCGTAGACCACCGAGAAGCGGTCGCCCTTGCGCAGCGCGCGGCGGAAGTCGATCTGGCCGGAGAAGACCTCCGCCAGCTGCACCGCCACGGCGTCCGGGATGCTGGCGGCGTCGGTGGCGGCGAACAGCGAGCTGCGGATGGTGCCGCTGGCCAGGCGGCTGCCGACGGTCAGCGGAGCGGTTTCGATGCGGGCGGTGAAGCTGTCGTCTTCCTGGCGCTCGACCACCAGGCGCTTGAAGTTGCCGCTGTCGTCCGGCGCCCAGCGGGCCGTCAGGCGCTGCAGGCGGTGGTCGTCGGTGGTTTCGGCGGTGAGCGAGCGCCCGACGCGGCCGAGCACGTTCTGGCGCACCAGCTCGTTGCTGCGCAGGAAACTGGAGGCGGCCGGATCGGCCACGCCCAGGCGCTCCAGGATGGCTTCGGGCGTGTCGGCGCTGCGCGTCACGTCCGAGCGGTAGAGCGAGAAGCCGGGGTTGTCCAGCAGCTCGGCCAGCGAGACCTCGGCTGCCAGGGACTCGACCTCGTGCGTCACGGTGCTCACCGGCATCTGGGCCGGATCGGGGCCGAGCGAGGCCACCGCGAAGGCGCCGCCTCCGCCGGTCAGCAGCACCGCGGCCACGGCCGCCGTGATGCGCTTGGGATGCTTCTGTGCGAGATGCTTGAGCTGATCGAGCAATGCCAGGGAGGCGGTGGTCAGGCCGTTGTTCAAGAGTCTTACCCCAGGCTGGTGCGTCTCCCACAGGCCAGGCGTGCGCTGGCGGGGGAGGGGCACGCGTGTGTCCGATGCGGCGAAAAGGCCCGCAGGGCCCTTGGCGTGGGTGCTCCCACTAGAATCCGCCGCTGCAAAATGCCGGCAAGTATAGTCGGTCGTGTCCTGCAGACACCCCTGGAAACCCTTAGCCCCATGACCCAAGCAGCTGTTACAACGTTCCCCTTGACCGATGCCGTCCAAGAGGCTCTCGCCATCTCCCTGCGCGGGGTCGACGAGCTGCTGCCCCAGGAGGACTGGGCCCGCAAGCTCGCGCGCGCCGAGGCGAGCGGCCAGCCGCTGCGCATCAAGCTGGGGCTGGACCCGACGGCGCCGGACATCCACCTGGGCCACACGGTGGTGCTCAACAAGATGCGCCAGCTGCAGGACCTGGGCCACCAGGTGATCTTCCTGATCGGCGACTTCACGACCCTGATCGGCGACCCTTCGGGGCGCAACAGCACGCGCCCGCCGCTCACCGCCGAGCAGATCCAGGCCAATGCCCAGACCTACTACACGCAGGCCGCCAAGGTGCTGGATCCGGCGCGCACCGAGATCCGCTACAACAGCGAGTGGAGCGACCAGCTGGGCGCGCGCGGCATGATCGAGCTGGCGGCCAAGTACACGGTGGCGCGCATGATGGAGCGAAACGACTTCCACCAGCGCTTCACGCAGGGCAGCTCCATCAGCCTGCACGAGTTTCTCTACCCGCTGCTGCAGGGCTACGACTCGGTGGCGCTCAGGAGCGATCTGGAGCTCGGCGGCACGGACCAGAAATTCAACCTGCTGATGGGCCGCCACCTGCAGCAGGAATACGGCCAGGAGCCGCAGTGTGTGCTCACCATGCCGCTGCTGGTCGGGCTCGACGGGGTCGAGAAGATGTCCAAGTCCAAGGGCAACTACATCGGCATCACCGAGGACGCCAACACCATGTTCGCCAAGGTGCTGTCGATCTCGGACGAGCTGATGTGGGACTGGTACACGCTCTTGTCGTTCAAGAGCCTGGCGGAGATCGCCGCCCTGCGCCAGGAGGTGCAGGACGGGCGCAACCCGAAGGAGGCCAAGGTCCTGCTGGCGCGCGAGATCACGACGCGCTTTCACAGCGCGCAGGCGGCCGAGGCGGCCGAGGCCGATTTCCACCACCGCAGCCGGGGCGGAATCCCGGACGAGATTCCCGAGCTGCAGCTGTCGGGCGCGCCGCTGGGCATCGGCGCGCTGCTTCGCCAGGCGGGGCTCGCGCCCTCCACCAGCGAGGCGAACCGCCTGATCGACGGGGGCGGGGTGCGGGTGGACGGCGCGGTCGTGGGCGACCGGGGGTTGCGGCTCGGAGCGGGCAGCTACGTGCTGCAGGTGGGCAAGCGCAAGTTCGCGCGCGTGCAACTCGCGGGCTGACCGGGCCCGTTCGCGGGCCCGCCCCTGCGGCCCTTGGCAGACCTCAATTTTCCTCACACCATGACAGCCCTCGACATCGTCCTCATGGCCGCCGGCCGCGGCACGCGCATGAAAAGCCGCACCCCGAAGGTGCTGCAGCGCCTGGCCGGGCGGCCGCTGCTGCACCACGTGCTCGACCAGGCGGCGGGCGTGCAGGCGCGGCGGGTGGTGGTCGTGACCGGGCACGGCGCCGCGCCGGTGCAGGCGGCGGCGCTGCAGGGCGCGGCGGCCTGTGGGCTGGCGGACGTGCGCTGCGTGCTGCAGGAGCCGCAACTGGGCACCGGCCACGCGGTGCAGCAGGGCCTGCCGCAGCTGCAGGGCGACGGCGTGGTGCTGGTCCTGTCGGGCGACGTGCCGCTGACCGAGCCCGCGACCCTGGCGGCGCTGGTGGCGGCGGGCGCGGGCGAGCGGCTGG
>NZ_ALEE01000108.1 GCF_000282995.1 Melaminivora alkalimesophila | reverse complement strand
GAGCGGCTGGCGCTGCTGACGGTGCGGCTGCCTGACCCCACGGGCTATGGCCGGATCGTGCGCCGCGCCGACGGCGGGGTCGAGCGCATCGTCGAGCACAAGGACGCAAGCGACGCACAGCGCGCCATCGACGAGGTCTACAGCGGCATCATGGCGGCGCCGGCGCGGCGGCTGGCGGCCTGGCTGGCGCGGCTGGGCAACGACAACGCCCAGGGCGAGTACTACCTCACGGACATCGTCGCCATGGCGGCGGCCGACGGCGTGCCGGTGGTGGCGCACCGCATCGACGACGCGCAGCAGGTGGCGGGCGTGAACAGCCCGGCGCAGCTCGCCGAGCTCGAGCGCGCCCTGCAGCGGCGGCGTGCGGAGGCGCTGCTGGAGCGAGGGGTGCGGCTGGCCGATCCGGCGCGCTTCGATTTGCGCGACGACCCCCGCAGCGGCGCGCGCGCCGAGCTGGTGTGCGGGCAGGACGTGGAGATCGACGTGGGCTGCATCTTCGGCGGGCGCGTGGAGATCGGCGACGGGGCGCGCATCGGCGCCTACTGCCATATCTCCAATGCGCGCATCGCGGCCGGGGCGGTCATTCACCCCTACACCCACATCGACGGCGAGGCCGCGGGCGTGGAGGTGGGCGAGGGTGCGCTGGTCGGGCCGTTCGCGCGCCTGCGCCCGGGTGCGCGGCTGGGGCGCGAGGTGCACATCGGCAACTTCGTGGAAGTGAAGAATTCGCAGCTGGCCGACGGCGCCAAGGCCAACCACCTGGCCTACCTGGGCGACGCCGACGTCGGCGAGCGCGTGAACTATGGCGCCGGCAGCATCACCGCCAACTACGACGGCGCCAACAAGCACCGCACGGTGATCGAGGCGGACGTGCACGTGGGCAGCAACTGCGTGCTGGTCGCGCCGCTGACCCTGGGCGCGGGCGGCACCGTGGGCGGCGGCTCCACCGTCACCAAGGACACGCCGCCCGGCGCGCTGACCGTGGCGCGCGGGCGCCAGCTGAGCATCGCCGGCTGGAAGCGGCCGGCCAAGGCCCCCAAGGCATGAGGCCAGGACAGGACGGGGAGCGGCCGGCGCACGGAGGGGCACCCGCGGCCGGCGGCGCGCTGGCACAGCAGCTGGCGCAGGCACAGCGCCGGCTCGCCGACCTGGAGGCGGCGCACGAGCGGTTCCTGCGCCGCGTGGTGCACGACCTGCGCGCGCCGCTGCGCCACGCCACCTCCTATGCCCAATTGGCGAGCGAGCTGCTGCGGGAGCTGGCCGAGCCGCCCGAGCAGGTGCGCGAGGCGCTGGATTGCCTGGACACGCTCGAGCGCTCCGCGCGGCGCATGGCGCAGATGCTGGAGGGCTTGCGTGCGCTCAACGAGATCGCGCGCGCGCCGCTGCAGCTCCAGCCGGTGGAGCTGCACGCGGCCGTGCGCGCGGCGCGGGCGGAGCTGGAGCTGCTCGAGGCGGGGCGCGAAGTGGCGTGGAGCCTGCCGCAGGACGGCGGGCCGGCGCTGCAGGCCGACCCGGCCCAGCTGCGGCAGCTGCTCGCCCAGCTGCTGGGCAATGCCCTGAAGTTCACGCGCGCGCGCCCGCAGGCGCGCATCGCGGTGCGCGCCACCGAGGAGGCGCCGGGGCGGCTGCGCATCACGCTGCAGGACAACGGCGTGGGCTTCGATGCCGCCCGGGCCGGGGAGGTGTTCGGCATGTTCGAGCGGCTGCACCGCGAATCGGAGTTCGAGGGCGTGGGCGCGGGGCTGGCGCTGTGCGAGGCGATCGCGGCGCGCCATGGCGCCGGGCTGCGCATCACGGCCGAGCCGGACGCCGGCTGCACAGTGACGCTGGACTGGCCGCTG
>NZ_ALEE01000107.1 GCF_000282995.1 Melaminivora alkalimesophila | reverse complement strand
GACTGGCCGCTGGCGCTTCCCGCCGAGACGCACTGAGACGGGCCGCCCACCGGCGCGCTTTACATTTCTTCAAGCGCCGATCATCCGGCGCTTGCCGTGCGCGGCTACGATGCACCGCATTGCATCGCAGCTTCCGCCGAACGCTTCCGGTCTGCCGCCCGGATGCGTGCCCCGGCCGCGCGCCATGAATCCAGAACCACCCACGACCCCCGCCCCTCCTTCCTTCCCACCGCCTTCCGCCCCGCGCAGCCGTTGGCCTGGGCGCCTGCTGGTGCTGGCGTTGATCGCGGCCCTGGTGGGCGGTGCCTGGTGGCTGGTGCAGCGCACCAAGGCGCCGGCGACCCCGGCGGCGGGTGCCTCTGCCGGCGGGCCGGGGCACGGGCCGG
>NZ_ALEE01000106.1 GCF_000282995.1 Melaminivora alkalimesophila | reverse complement strand
CGTCGTGGCCAAGATCATCGAGTAATCGAAAGGCTTGAAGGGGTATAGCTCAATTGGCAGAGCGTCGGTCTCCAAAACCGAAGGTTGTAGGTTCGATTCCTACTGCCCCTGCCACCTGCTAGCGTGGCATCTGTCAAGCCCGCCAGGCCCTGGCGGGCTTCGGCGTCTTGTGTGACGCCGGTCGTTCAAGGCAAGTATTCAGCGTATGGCCACTTCTCCAGTTGAAACCGTCACCACTTCGGCAGACAAGGCGAAGCTGTTCCTTGCCGTGGCCTTCGTGGTGGCCGCGGTCGCGGGCTTCTATGCCTTCGGCAGGCAAGGGCCGCTGGTCCAGTGGGGCGTCCTGCTGGTCGGCCTGGTGCTGTCGGCCGCGATGGTGCTCGTCTCCGAGCCGGGTCGGCAGTTCATTGGCTTTGCGCGCGACTCATGGCGCGAGGTCAAGAAGGTCGTCTGGCCCACCCGCAAGGAGACCCTGCAGATGACGGCCTATGTGTTTGCCTTCGTGGTGATCATGGCGCTGTTCCTCTGGGCGACGGACAAGGTCCTGGAGTGGACGCTGTACGACCTGATCCTGGGCTGGAAGAAATGAAGGTGGAACCGATGGACTCGAACGACGGCACGCAAGCTGCAGCGCAAGGCGCGGCGCCCTCGGACCTGCGCTGGTACATCGTGCATGCCTACTCCGGCATGGAAAAGGCGGTGGAGCGCAACATCCGCGAGCGCATCGCCCGCGCGGGGATGGAGGCCAAGTTCGGCCGCATCCTGGTGCCCACCGAGGAGGTCGTGGAGATCAAGAATGGTCAGCGCCGCACGACCGAGCGCCGGCTGTTCCCGGGCTATGTCTTCGTCGAGATGGTGATGGAAGACGACACCTGGCACTTGGTCAAGCACACCAGCAAGGTCACGGGCTTCGTGGGCGGCGCGCGCAACCGGCCGGCGCCGATCTCCGAGGAAGAGGTCCAGAAGATCGTCAGCCAGATGGAAGAGGGCACGGAGAAGCCGCGCCACAAGGTCGAGTTCATGGTCGGCGAGCTGGTGCGTGTCAAGGAAGGCCCGTTCACGGACTTCAACGGCACCGTCGAGGAAGTGAACTACGAGAAGAGCCGCCTGCGGGTGTCGGTCATGATCTTCGGGCGCTCGACGCCGGTGGAGCTGGAGTTCGGCCAGGTCGAGAAGACCTGAGCAGGCGCCTTCGTCCTTTCTGTTTTTCGCGCTTTCCAGGACTCGGCGCGCTTCGGCAAGAAGAGTCCCCAACCCCGGGGAGCCCGGCGCTGTCTCTGACAGGCCGAGCGTCAACACCCGCAAGGAGCAACCATGGCGAAGAAAATCGTCGGCTTCATCAAGCTGCAAGTGCCAGCTGGAAAGGCCAACCCCTCCCCCCCGATCGGCCCGGCCCTCGGCCAGCGCGGTCTGAACATCATGGAGTTCTGCAAGGCGTTCAACGCCCAGACCCAGGGCGTCGAGCCCGGTCTGCCGCTGCCCGTGGTGATCACGGCCTTCGCGGACAAGAGCTTCACCTTCGTCATCAAGTCGCCTCCAGCCACGGTGCTGATCAAGAAGGCCGCCAAGCTGGAGAAGGGCTCCGCCAGCCCGCTGACGGCCAAGGTCGGCAAGATCACCCGCGAGCAGCTGGAAGAGATCGCCAAGACCAAGCAGAAGGACATGAACGCCGCCAGCGTGGACGCCGCCGTGCGGATGCTGGCCGGCTCGGCCCGTTCCATGGGCGTGACGGTGGAGGGTCTGTGACATGGCAAAGCTGACCAAGAAGCAAAAGGCCCTGCAGGGCAAGGTGGACTCCACGCGCCTGTACCCCTTCTCCGAAGCCGTGGCGCTGGTGAAGGAAGCCGCGACCGCCAAGTTCGATGAGTCCATCGACGTGGCCGTGCAGCTGGGCGTGGACGCGCGCAAGTCCGACCAGGTGGTGCGCGGCGCCGTGGTGCTGCCCAACGGCACCGGCAAGACCACCCGCGTGGCGGTGTTCGCCCAAGGAGCGAAGGCCGAGGAAGCCAAGGCGGCCGGTGCCGACATCGTCGGCATGGACGATCTGGCAGCGCAGGTGAAGGCCGGCGACATGCCCTTCGACGTGGTGATCGCTGCGCCGGACGCGATGCGCGTGGTCGGCACGCTTGGCCAGATCCTGGGCCCGCGCGGCCTGATGCCGAACCCGAAGGTCGGTACCGTTACGCCCGACGTCGCCACCGCCGTGCGGAACGCCAAGGCCGGCCAGGTGCAATTCCGCGTGGACAAGGCCGGCATCGTCCACTCGACGATCGGCCGCCGCTCGTTCGACGACGAGAAGCTGCAGGGCAACCTGGCGGCGCTGATCGACGCGCTGAACAAGGCCAAGCCGGCAACGAGCAAGGGCCTGTACCTGCGCAAGGTCGCGATCTCGTCGACGATGGGCGTGGGTGTCCGCGTGGACACGCAGACCATCTCGGCCTGACCGGTCGAAAGATCTTGGGGCGTTCCGTCAAGGGCGCTCCAGTGGTGGGCCGAAGCGACCTGCGTGCCGCTTCGGGCCATCCAAGACCGCTGGTGTGCGGATCCGGCCGCACCTAAACCCCCGGGCCAGCGCAGATGGCGATCCCGCTGCAGATGGAATGGAAAACGGATTCCTCGACAGTTGGTCGCTGCAAACCAAGAGCGCGCACGCAGGGAGCAATCCCCCAGTGCGTACATGAAGGAGTAGACCTTGAGTCTTAATCGCAGTGAGAAAGAAGCGGTCATCAATGAAGTGACCGGCCTCGCCGCCAAAGCTCAAACGCTCGTGATCGCGGAGTACCGTGGCATCACGGTGGCCGACATGACCAAACTGCGCGTGGATGCTCGCAGCAAGGGTGTTGCCCTGAGTGTTCTGAAGAACACGCTGGCACGCCGTGCTGTGGCAGGCAGCCAGTTCGAGGTGGTGGCCGACCAGATGACCGGCCCGCTGATCTATGGCTTCTCCGAGGACGCTGTGGCCGCCGCCAAGGTGGTGGCCGATTTCGCGAAGACCAACGACAAGCTGGTGATTCGCGGCGGCGCCTTCGGGGGCAAGGCCCTGGATGTGAACGGCGTGAAGGAGCTGGCAAGCATTCCCTCCAAGGAAGTGCTGCTGGCCCAGCTGTGCGGCTTGCTCATGTCGCCCGTGTCCCGTACCGCCGTGGTGCTGGGTGCGCTGGCGGCCAAGAAGGGCGAGGGCGAAGCGGTCGCCGCTTGAGCGGATCGTCCCGCAGGCGCAATCCCCCATCAACCCACCGATTCAACTGATTGTTAGGAAACCAAAATGGCATTCGACAAAGACGCATTCTTGACCGCCCTGGACAGCATGACCGTGCTGGAGCTCAACGAGCTGGTCAAGGCCATCGAAGAGAAGTTCGGCGTGAGCGCTGCCGCCATGGCCGCTCCCGCTGCTGGCGGAGCTGCCGGCGGCGGTG
>NZ_ALEE01000105.1 GCF_000282995.1 Melaminivora alkalimesophila | reverse complement strand
CCGGCGGCGGTGCTGCTGCCGCTGAGGAGAAGACCGAGTTCGACGTCGTGCTGAACGAAGCCGGCGCGAACAAGGTGGCGGTCATCAAGGCCGTGCGCGAGATCACCGGCCTGGGCCTGAAGGAAGCCAAGGACCTGGTGGACGGCGCTCCCAAGCCCGTCAAGGAAGCCCTGCCCAAGGCCGACGCCGAGGCCGCGGTCAAGAAGCTGGTGGACGCCGGCGCCAAGGCCGAGCTCAAGTAATCCCTGCTTGTGCCCTGGGCTGGAGGTCTTGTCGAAAAGGCCTCCAGCCTTTGGTGCTTATGGGCGCAGCCCGCAGAGCACACCAGAAAGCCGTCCCGGAGCGGTCCGGGCGCCTTCCCCGAAGGGGCTTTCTAGTGTCTTCTGTCCCAGCCGACAGCAGAAGACGCCTTGGTTCGGGCGATGTGCAACGCATCGCCGTCCGCCATGGTTGGTAGTGGCCAACCAGCCAAGCCCGCAAGGTGGCCGCCCTGCGGGGCAGTCGTCGAAGACCCTGTTCCCTGTCTTTGCCCGGAGATCTCATGGCCCAAGCATCCTCGTACAGCTTCACCGAACGCAAGCGCATCCGCAAGAGCTTCGGCAGCCGCGACAGCGTGCTCCAAGTCCCTTATCTGCTGCAGATGCAGCGCGATGCCTACACCGCCTTCCTGCAGGCCGACACCCCGCCGCAAAAACGCCTGAACGAGGGCCTGCAGGCCGCATTCAACTCGGCCTTCCCCATCGTATCGCACAACGGCTTCGTGGAGATGAAGTTCGTCGAGTACAACCTGGCCAAGCCGGCGTTCGACGTGCGCGAGTGCCAGACGCGCGGCCTGACCTATGCGTCGGCCGTGCGCGCGCGCGTGCAGCTGATCATCTATGACCGCGAGTCCTCCACGGCGCAGTCCAAGGTGGTCAAGGAGGTCAAGGAGCAGGAGGTCTACATGGGCGAGGTGCCGCTCATGACCGACAAGGGCTCGTTCATCATCAACGGCACCGAGCGCGTGATCGTGAGCCAATTGCACCGCTCGCCCGGCGTGTTCTTCGAGCACGACAAGGGCAAGACGCACAGCTCGGGCAAGCTGCTGTTCTCGGCGCGCATCATCCCCTACCGCGGCTCGTGGCTGGACTTCGAGTTCGACCCCAAGGACATCCTGTACTTCCGCGTCGACCGCCGCCGCAAGATGCCGGTGACGATCCTGCTCAAGGCCATCGGCCTGACCCCGGAAGCCATCCTGGCGAACTTCTTCGTCAACGACAACGTGCGCCTGATGGACTCGGGCGCGCAGATGGAGTTCGTCGCCGATCGCCTGCGCGGCGAGGTGGCGCGCTTCGACATCACGGACAAGTCCGGCAAGGTCATCGTCGCCAAGGACAAGCGCATCACGGCGCGCCACACGCGCGAGCTCGAGCAGTCGGGCACCACGCACGTGAGCGTGCCCGAGGACTTCCTGCTGGGCCGCGTGGTCGCACGCAACATCGTCGATCCGGACACGGGTGAGATCATCGCGCGCGCCAACGACGAGCTGACCGAGGCGCTGCTGAAAAAACTGCGCTCGGCCGGCGTGCAGGAGCTGCAGCTCATCTACACCAACGAGCTCGACCAGGGCGCCTACATCTCGCAGACGCTGCGCATCGACGAGACCACCGACGAGTTCGCCGCGCGCGTGGCCATCTACCGCATGATGCGCCCCGGCGAGCCGCCGACCGAGGACGCGGTGCAGGCCCTGTTCCAGCGCCTGTTCTACAACCCCGACACCTACGACCTGTCGCGCGTCGGCCGCATGAAGTTCAACGCCAAGATCGGCCGCGACGATCCCACCGGCCCCATGGTGCTGTCCAACGAGGACATCCTGGCGGTGGTGAAGATCCTGGTGGACCTGCGCAACGGCCGCGGTGAGGTGGACGACATCGACCACCTGGGCAACCGCCGCGTGCGCTGCGTGGGGGAACTCGCCGAGAACCAGTACCGCACGGGCTTGGCACGCATCGAGAAGGCCGTCAAGGAGCGCCTGGGCCAGGCCGAGAACGACCCTTTGATGCCGCACGACCTGATCAACTCCAAGCCGATCTCCGCGGCCCTGAAGGAGTTCTTCGGCGCGTCGCAGCTGTCGCAGTTCATGGACCAGACCAACCCGCTGGCCGAGATCACCCACAAGCGCCGCGTCTCGGCGCTCGGCCCGGGGGGTCTCACGCGCGAGCGCGCCGGCTTCGAGGTGCGCGACGTGCACGTCACGCACTACGGCCGTGTGTGCCCGATCGAGACGCCGGAAGGCCCGAACATCGGCCTGATCAACTCGCTGGCGCTGTATGCGCGCCTGAACGAGTACGGCTTCATCGAGACGCCGTACCGCCGCGTGGTCGACGGCAAGGTGACCGACGAGATCGATTACCTGTCGGCCATCGAGGAAGGCAAGTACATCATCGCCCAGGCCAACGCCGCGCTGGACGAGGAAGGCCGCCTGACGGGCGAGCTGGTGAGCGCGCGCGAGCAGGGCGAATCGACCCTGGTGTCGGCCGACCGCGTGCAGTACATGGACGTGTCGCCCGCGCAGATCGTCTCGGTGGCGGCCTCGCTGGTGCCGTTCCTCGAGCACGACGACGCCAACCGCGCGCTGATGGGCGCCAACATGTCGCGCCAGGCGGTTCCCGTGCTGCGTCCGGAAAAGCCCATGGTGGGCACCGGCATCGAGCGCGTGGCGGCGATCGACTCGGGCACGGTGGTCACGGCGCGCCGCGGCGGTGTGGTGGACTATGTGGATGCCACCCGCATCGTGGTGCGCGTCGATGACGCCGAGGCGGTGGCCGGCGAAGTGGGCGTGGACATCTACAACCTGATCAAGTACCAGCGCTCCAACCAGAACACCAACATCCACCAGCGCCCCATCGTGCGCCGCGGTGACCGGCTGGTCAAGGGCGACGTGATCGCCGACGGCGCCTCCACCGACCTGGGCGAGATCGCCATCGGCCAGAACATGCTGATCGCCTTCATGCCCTGGAACGGCTACAACTTCGAGGACTCGATCCTGATCAGCGAGCGCGTGGTGGCCGAGGACCGCTACACATCGATCCACATCGAGGAGCTCGTGGTCATGGCGCGCGACACGAAGCTGGGCCCCGAGGAAATCACCCGCGACATCCCGAACCTGTCGGAGCAGCAGCTCGGCCGCCTGGACGAGTCCGGGATCATCTACGTGGGCGCGGAAGTGCAGCCGGGCGACACGCTGGTGGGCAAGGTGACGCCGAAGGGCGAGACCACGCTCACCCCCGAAGAGAAGCTCCTGCGCGCCATCTTCGGCGAGAAGGCCTCCGACGTGAAGGACACCTCGCTGCGCGTCGACCAGGGCAGCTCGGGGACGGTGATCGACGTGCAGGTCTTCACCCGCGAGGGCATCCAGCGCGACAAGCGCGCGCAGCAGATCATCGACGACGAGCTCAAGCGCTTCCGCCTGGACCTGAACGACCAGCTGCGCATCGTCGAGGCCGACGCCTTCGACCGGATCGAAAAGCTGCTGGTGGGCAAGAAGGCCAACGGCGGCCCGCAAAAGCTCGCCAAGGGCGCGACCATCGACAAGGAATACCTGGCGAGCGTAGAGAAGTTCCACTGGTTCGATATCCGCCCGGCGGACGAAGCGGTGGCCGCGCAGCTCGAATCCATGAAGAACGCCATGGAGCAGACGCGCCACAGCTTCGACCTGGCCTTCGAGGAAAAGAGGAAGAAGCTCACGCAGGGCGACGAGCTGCCCGCGGGCGTGCTCAAGATGGTCAAGGTGTACCTGGCCGTCAAGCGCCGCCTGCAGCCCGGCGACAAGATGGCCGGCCGCCACGGCAACAAGGGCGTGGTCTCGAAGATCGTGCCGGTGGAGGACATGCCCTACCTGGCGGATGGCACGCCGGTGGACATCGTGCTCAACCCGCTGGGCGTGCCGTCGCGCATGAACATCGGCCAGGTGCTGGAGGTGCACCTGGGCTGGGCCGGCAAGGGCCTGGGCCAGCGCATCGAGGAGATGCTGCAGCGCGAGGCCAAGGCCGCGGAGGTGCGCAAGTTCCTCGAGCAGATCTACAACACCCGCGGACGCAAGGAAGACCTGTCGAAGCTGGGCGACGAGGAGCTGATGGCCATGGCGCGCGAGCTGACCACGGGCGTGCCCTTCGCCTCGCCGGTGTTCGATGGCGCCTCCGAGGCGGAGATCAAGGACATGCTCAAGATGGCCTACCCGGACGAGATCGCCCAGGCCAAGGGGCTGACCGAGACGCGCACCCAGGCGCACCTCTACGACGGCCGCACCGGCGAGCGCTTCGAGCGCCCGACGACCATCGGCTACATGCATTACCTGAAGCTGCACCACCTGGTGGACGACAAGATGCACGCGCGCTCCACCGGCCCGTACTCGCTGGTCACGCAGCAGCCGCTGGGCGGCAAGGCGCAGTTCGGCGGCCAGCGCTTCGGCGAGATGGAAGTGTGGGCGCTGGAGGCCTACGGCGCGGCCTACGTGCTGCAGGAGATGCTCACCGTCAAGTCCGACGACGTGCAGGGCCGTACCAAGGTCTACGAGAACATCGTCAAGGGCGAGCATGCCATCGAGGCCGGGATGCCCGAGTCGTTCAACGTGCTGGTCAAGGAGATCCGCTCGCTGGGCCTGGACATCGAGCTCGAGCGCTCTTAAATCAAGGAAGGATAGGTTCCCATGAAATCGCTACTCGACCT
Source organism: Melaminivora alkalimesophila (assembly GCF_000282995.1). GTDB lineage: Bacteria > Pseudomonadota > Gammaproteobacteria > Burkholderiales > Burkholderiaceae_C > Melaminivora > Melaminivora alkalimesophila. The sequence goes on along the minus strand of NZ_ALEE01000105.1, from coordinate 1,424 downwards.
GTTCAAGCAATTCACGCCGGATGAGCATTTCGATGCCATCAAGATCGGCTTGGCATCGCCCGAGAAGATCCGTTCCTGGTCCTTCGGCGAGGTGAAGAAGCCCGAGACCATCAACTACCGCACCTTCAAGCCCGAGCGCGACGGCCTGTTCTGCGCCAAGATCTTCGGGCCGGTGAAGGACTACGAGTGCCTGTGCGGCAAGTACAAGCGCCTCAAGCACCGCGGCGTGATCTGCGAAAAATGCGGCGTGGAAGTGACCCAGACCAAGGTGCGCCGCGAGCGCATGGGCCACATCGACCTGGCAGCGCCCTGCGCGCACATCTGGTTCCTGAAGTCGCTGCCCAGCCGTCTCGGCCTGGTGCTGGACATGACGCTGCGCGACATCGAGCGCGTGCTGTATTTCGAGGCCTACGTGGTCACCGACCCGGGCATGACGCCGCTCAAGAAGTTCTCGATCATGAGCGAGGACGAGTTCGAGAAGCAGCGTGCCGAGCACGGTGACGAGTTCGTCGCCAAGATGGGCGCCGAGGGCATCAAGGAGCTGCTGGAGGGCATCGACCTGGAGGTCGAGATCGAGCGCCTGCGCGGCGACCTGACGGGCTCGGAGGTCAAGGTCAAGAAGAACGCCAAGCGCCTGAAGGTGCTGGAGGCCTTTCGCAAGTCGGGCATCAAGCCCGAGTGGATGATCCTGCAGGTGCTGCCCGTGCTGCCGCCGGACCTGCGTCCGCTGGTGCCGCTCGATGGCGGGCGCTTTGCCACCTCCGACCTCAACGACCTGTACCGCCGCGTCATCAACCGCAACTCGCGCCTGCGCCGCCTGCTGGAGCTCAAGGCCCCGGAGATCATCGCGCGCAACGAAAAGCGCATGCTGCAGGAAGCCGTCGACAGCCTGCTGGACAACGGCCGCCGCGGCAAGGCGATGACGGGCGCCAACAAGCGGGCTCTCAAGTCGCTGGCCGACATGATCAAGGGCAAGGGCGGGCGCTTCCGCCAGAACCTGCTGGGCAAGCGCGTCGACTACTCGGGCCGCTCGGTGATCACCGTGGGCCCGACGCTGAAGCTGCACCAGTGCGGCCTGCCGAAGCTGATGGCGCTCGAATTGTTCAAGCCCTTCATCTTCTCGCGCCTGGAGCAGATGGGCATCGCCACGACCATCAAGGCCGCGAAGAAGGAAGTGGAAGCCGGCACGCCGGTGGTCTGGGACATCCTGGAGGAGGTCATCCGCGAGCACCCGGTGATGCTCAACCGCGCGCCGACGCTGCACCGCCTGGGGATCCAGGCCTTCGAGCCGATCCTGATCGAGGGCAAGGCGATCCAGCTGCATCCGCTGGTCTGCGCCGCCTTCAACGCCGACTTCGACGGCGACCAGATGGCTGTGCACGTGCCGCTGTCGGTGGAGGCGCAGCTGGAGGCGCGCACGCTGA
>NZ_ALEE01000104.1 GCF_000282995.1 Melaminivora alkalimesophila | reverse complement strand
GCGCGCACGCTGATGCTGGCGACCAACAACGTGCTGTTCCCGGCCTCGGGCGAGCCCTCCATCGTGCCTTCGCAGGACGTGGTGCTGGGCCTGTACCAGGCAACGCGCGAGAAGATCAACGGCCGTGGCGAGGGCATGGTGTTTGCCGACGTCGCCGAGGTGCAGCGCGCGCTGGACGCGGGCACGGTCGAGCTGACCAGCAAGATCAGCGTGCGCATGACGGAGTGGAGCCGCGACAAGGCCAGCGGCGAGTGGCAGTCGAGCACTTCGCTGGTGGAGACCACCGTGGGCCGGGCGCTGCTGTCGGAAATCCTGCCGCGCGGGCTGGCGTTCTCCAACCTGAACAAGACGCTCAAGAAGAAGGAGATCTCCAAACTGATCAACGCCTCCTTCCGCAAGTGCGGCCTGAAGGAGACGGTGGTGTTCGCCGACAAGCTGCTGCAAAACGGCTTCCGCCTGGCGACGCACTCGGGCATCTCGATCAGCGTGGACGACATGCTGGTGCCGCCGCAAAAGGCGGACATCATTGGCCGCGCCGAGGCGGAGGTCAAGGAGATCGAGCAGCAGTACGTCTCCGGCCTGGTCACGGCCGGCGAGCGCTACAACAAGGTGGTGGACATCTGGGGCAAGGCCGGCGACGAGGTCTCCAAGGTCATGATGGCCCAGCTGGCCAAGGAAAAGACCACCGACCGCCACGGCAACGAAGTGGAGCAGGAGTCGTTCAACTCGATCTACATGATGGCCGACTCGGGCGCGCGCGGCTCCGCCGCACAGATCCGCCAGCTGGCCGGCATGCGCGGCCTGATGGCCAAGCCCGACGGCTCGATCATCGAGACGCCCATCACGGCCAACTTCCGTGAAGGCCTGAACGTGCTGCAGTACTTCATCTCCACGCACGGCGCGCGCAAGGGCCTGGCGGACACGGCGCTCAAGACCGCCAACTCCGGCTACCTGACGCGCCGCCTGGTGGACGTGACGCAGGACCTGGTCGTGACCGAGGAGGATTGCGGCACGGTGCACGGCACGCTGATGCGCGCCATCGTCGAGGGCGGCGAGGTGATCGAGTCGCTGCGCGAGCGCGTGCTCGGCCGCGTGGCCGCCGAAGAGGTGCTGCACCCCGAGACCCGCGAGGTGCTGGCCCCGGCCGGCACGCTGCTGGGCGAGGATGTGCTCGACGAGCTGGAAGCCGCCGGCGTGGACGAAGTGAAGGTGCGCACCGCGCTGAACTGCGAGACGCGCTACGGCCTGTGCGCCATGTGCTATGGCCGCGACCTCGGCCGCGGCGGGCTGATCAACCTCGGCGAGGCCGTGGGCGTGATCGCCGCCCAGTCGATCGGCGAGCCCGGCACGCAGCTGACCATGCGCACCTTCCACATCGGCGGTGCGGCCTCGCGCGCGGCGGTGGCATCGAGCGTGGAGGCCAAGTCGAGTGGCATCGTGAGCTTCAACCCGACGATGCGCTACGTGACCAACACCCGCGGCGAGCTGGTGGTGATCGCGCGCTCGGGCGAGATCATCATCCAGGACGAGCACGGCCGCGAGCGCGAGCGCCACAAGGTGCCCTACGGCGCGACGTTGACGGTGAAGGCCGACCAGCAGATCAAGGCCGGCACGATCCTGGCCAACTGGGATCCGCTGACGCGCCCGATCATCACCGAGTACGCCGGCCAGGTGAAGTTCGAGAACATCGAAGAGGGCCTGACGGTGGCCAAGCAGCTGGACGAGGTCACGGGCCTGTCCACGCTGGTGGTGATCGACCCCAAGCGCCGCGGCGCGACCAAGGTGGTGCGCCCCCTGGTCAAGCTGATCGACGCCGAGGGCAAGGAAGTGAAGATCCCCGGCACCGACCATGCGGTGGCGATCGGCTTCCAGGTCGGCGCGCTGATCCAGGTGCGCGACGGCCAGGACGTGGGCCCCGGCGAGGTGCTGGCGCGCATTCCGGTCGAGGGCCAGAAGACGCGCGACATCACGGGCGGCCTGCCGCGCGTGGCCGAGCTGTTCGAGGCGCGCAGCCCGAAGGACGCCGGCATGCTGGCGGAGATCACCGGCACCGTGTCCTTCGGCAAGGAGACCAAGGGCAAGATCCGCATCCAGATCACCGACCCCGACGGCCACGTCTGGGAGAAGCTGATCGAGAAGGAAAAGAGCGTGCTGGTGCACGAGGGCCAGGTGGTCAACAAGGGTGAGCTGATCGTCGACGGCCCGGCCGATCCGCAGGACATCCTGCGCCTGCTGGGCATCGAGGAGCTCTCGCGCTACATCGTCGACGAGGTGCAGGACGTCTACCGCCTGCAGGGCGTGAAGATCAACGACAAGCACATCGAGGTGATCGTTCGCCAGATGCTGCGCCGCGTCGTGGTCGACAACCCGGGCGAGTCCGACTACATCGCCGGCGAGCAGGTCGAGCGTTCGGAGATCCTCAACACCAACGAGCGCCTGCAGGCCGAGGGCAAGATCCCTGCGACCTATACCAACATCCTGCTGGGCATCACCAAGGCATCGCTGTCGACCGACTCGTTCATCTCCGCCGCGTCGTTCCAGGAAACGACGCGCGTGCTGACCGAGGCGGCCATCATGGGCAAGCGCGACGAGCTGCGGGGCCTGAAGGAGAACGTGATCGTCGGGCGCCTGATCCCGGCCGGCACGGGCCTGGCCTACCACCAGGCACGCAAGGCCAAGGACGCCATGGACGAGGCCGAGCGCCGCGCCATCGCCGAGGCCGAGGCGGCCGAGCTGGCCAGCGCCACCGAGGCCGAGCTGTTCGGCGACGGCAGCGAGGCGGCAGACCCGGCGGCCGACTGACGCCCGCGCCCGGAGCCATCCGGGCGCCCTTCCCGCATGCTCCCGGCCCGTCGCCAGACCGGCCGGGAGTTTTTGTGTCCGCACAGTCCCAGGCCGCCGCCTGAATCTCCTGTCTCTTCCGATGTGGATCCTCGTCCTTGCCCTGGCGCTGCTGCTCTTCTGGGCGGTGGGTGCCTACGGCCGCCTGGCGCGCCTGCGCGCTGCGGTGCACCGAGCCTTTGGCGCGCTGGACGCCCACCAGCTGCGGCTGCTGGCGCTGCTCTCCGAGCTGGAGGCGGCGAGCGGCAGCGGGGCCACCCACGCCCGGGCGCAGGCCGCCCGGGCCGTGCTGGTGGCGGCGGGCGCGGGCCTGGCGGAGGCGCTGGCGGTGGCGCGCGCCCGGCCGCTGGACGCTGCGGCGCTGGATGCGCTGGCGGCGCA
>NZ_ALEE01000103.1 GCF_000282995.1 Melaminivora alkalimesophila | reverse complement strand
GGCGGCCGAGCGCCTGCAGGGGCAGGTGCTGCGCACCCCCTGCGTCGAATCGCGCACGCTCTCGCAGATCGTGGGCGCGCAGGTGTTCCTGAAGTTCGAGAACCTGCAGTTCACCGCCTCGTTCAAGGAGCGCGGCGCCTGCAACCGGCTGGCGCTGCTGGACGCCGAGGAGCGCACGCGCGGCGTGGTCACCATGAGCGCCGGCAACCACGCCCAGGGTGTGGCCTACCACGCCCAGCGTCTGGGCCTGCGCGCGGTCATCGTCATGCCGCGCTTCACGCCCGGCGTGAAGGTCGAGCGCACGCGCGGCTTCGGCGCCGAGATCGTGCTGCACGGCGACACGCTGGAGGAAGCGCGCGCCCACGCCTACGAGCTGGCCGAGGCGCAACGGCTCACTTTCGTGCATCCCTACGACGACGTGGCCGTCGCCGCCGGGCAGGGCACGGTGGCGCTGGAGATGCTGGCCGAGCAACCGGAACTCGACGCCCTGGTGGTCTCGGTGGGCGGCGGCGGGCTGCTCGCCGGCATGGCTCTCGCGGCGCGCAGCATCAAGCCGCAGCTGGAGATCGTCGGCGTGCAGGCGGCGCGCTTTCCCGCCATGGTCAACGCCATCCAGGGCACGCAGCACCCGCAAGGTACCTCGACCATCGCCGAGGGCATCGCCGTCGGCCAGCCCGGCGCCCTCACGCGCGCCGTCATCTCCGAGCAGGTGGACGATCTCCTACTGGTCGAGGAGGGCGACATCGAGCAGGCGGTGCTGATGCTGCTGGAGATCGAAAAGACCCTGGTCGAGGGCGCGGGCGCGGCCGGGCTGGCGGCGCTGATCCGCCATGGCGCGCGCTTTGCCGGCAAGAAGGTCGGCCTGGTGCTGTCGGGCGGCAACATCGACCCGCTGCTGCTGGCGGCGATCATCGAGCGCGGCATGGTGCGCTCGGGCCGGCTGGCGCGCGTGCGGGTCAGCGCGCGCGACGTGCCCGGGATGCTGGCGCGCATCACGGCGATCGTCGCCGAGGCCGGCGCCAACGTCGAGGAGGTACACCACCAGCGCGCCTTCACCATGCTGGCAGCGCAGAACGTGGAGATCGAGCTGGTGCTGCAGACGCGCGGGCCCGAACACATCGAGCAGGTGCTGGCCGAGCTGCGCCGCGCGCAGATGCAGGCCGAGCTGCACTGAACGCGGCGCTTGGGTACACTGGCGGGCATCCAGAACGAAGGGGCGCGCCCGGCGCAGCCCGGCCCCACAGACCGAGGAGACCCGCCATGAACCAGGAACCGCAGCCCGCCACCGGCCCCGCCGAAGACCTGCAGCACCCCATCGACGCGGTCGAGTCCGTGGTGCCCTACATTCCCCTGGTCGTCCCCGCGGTCGGCGCGGCGATGATCTTTCTGCTGGCCTTCATCGCCGTGTACATGGCCTGAAAGGCCTCGGGCGGCGTGCCCGACGACCCGGCTGCTGACAAGGCCCCGCGATGCGGGGCTTTTTTGTGCCTTGGTCCGCCATCGCTCCAGGACCTGCAATCTATGCATATTCCAATGCACACAATGCATAGTTTTGCCCCCTGTCCGACAGACAGGGACCGGCCGGCTTCCTAGAATCGCAGGTCCAGCCGCCCAGCACCCGGCCGCCGGCCCGATCGGCGG
>NZ_ALEE01000102.1 GCF_000282995.1 Melaminivora alkalimesophila | reverse complement strand
CGCGGCCCGCCGTTTTCTCCAAGGCAGCGCGTCCCTGCCTCGCCCGCCGCCCGGCCCGCGCTTCCTTCGACAAGACGGTTTTTCAACTCGCAGGAAGCTTCCCATGAACGCACCCCACATGCAGGGCCTGGACCTCCAGGCCCCCGCCTACGTCAAGAACGCCAAACTCGTCGCCTGGGTCGCCGAGATGGCGGCCCTGTGCAAGCCCGACCGCATCCACTGGTGCGACGGCAGCGCCGAGGAATACGACCGCCTGTGCCAGCAGCTGGTGGACGCCGGCACCTTCAAGCGCCTGAATCCCGCCAAGCGCCCGAACAGCTACCTGGCCTGGTCCGACCCCTCGGACGTGGCGCGCGTGGAAGACCGCACCTTCATCTGCTCGGAGAACCAGGACGACGCCGGCCCCACCAACAACTGGATGGCGCCGGCCGAGATGCGCGCGACCCTGCAGCCGCTGTTCGACGGCTGCATGCGCGGGCGCACCATGTACGTGGTGCCGTTCTCCATGGGTCCGCTCGGCTCCCCCATCGCCCACGTCGGCGTGGAGCTGTCCGACAGCGCCTATGTCGCGGTGAACATGAAGATCATGACGCGCATGGGCCGTGCCGTGTACGACGTGATCGGCACCGAAGGCGAGTTCGTGCCCTGCGTGCACACCGTGGGCGCGCCCCTGGCCGAAGGCGAGAAGGACCAGACCTCCTGGCCCTGCAACCCCGACACCAAGTACATCGTTCACTACCCCGAGACGCGCGAGATCTGGAGCTACGGCTCGGGCTACGGCGGCAACGCCCTGCTGGGCAAGAAGTGCCTGGCGCTGCGCATCGCTTCCAAGATGGGCCGCGACGAAGGCTGGCTGGCCGAGCACATGCTGATCCTGGGCGTGCAGAGCCCCGAAGGCAAGAAGCACCACGTCGCCGCCGCCTTCCCCAGCGCCTGCGGCAAGACCAACTTCTCCATGCTGGTGCCCCCGAAGGCCTTCGACGGCTGGAAAGTGACGACCATCGGCGACGACATCGCCTGGATCAAGCCACAGGCCGATGGCAGCTTGCGCGCCATCAACCCGGAAGCCGGCTACTTCGGCGTGGCGCCGGGCACCAACATGAAGACCAACCCGAACTGCATGCTCAGCCTGCAGCGCGACGTGATCTTCACCAACGTCGCGCTGACCGACGACGGCGACGTGTGGTGGGAAGGCATGGAGGCCGACACCGGTGTCGTGCCCGAGCACCTGATCGACTGGCAGGGCCGCGACTGGACGCCGGCCATTGCCAAGGAAACCGGCGCCAAGGCCGCCCACCCCAACGCCCGCTTCACCGTGGCCGCGACCAACAACCCGGCGCTGGACGAGGCCTGGGACGATCCGGCCGGCGTGAAGATCGACGCCATCATCTTCGGCGGCCGCCGCTCCACCACCGTGCCCCTGGTGACCGAGGCGCGCAACTGGACCGAGGGCGTGTACATGGCCGCCACCATGGGCAGCGAGACCACCGCCGCCGCCTTCGGCAAGCAGGGGGTGGTGCGCCGCGATCCCTTCGCCATGCTGCCCTTCATCGGCTACCACATGGGCGACTACTTCCGCCACTGGCTGGAGCTGGGCGCCAAGATCGAGGCGCAGGGCGCGCAGCTGCCGCGCATCTTCACCACCAACTGGTTCCGCAAGGACGAGGCCGGCAAGTTCGTCTGGCCGGGCTACGGCGAGAACATGCGTGTGCTCAAGTGGATGATCGACCGCATCGAGGGCCAGGCCGCCGGCCAGGAAACGCCCTTCGGCATCGCGCCGCAGTACGCGGAAATCAACTGGAGCGGACTGGACTTCTCGCAGGCGCAGTTCGACAGCGTGAGCGGCATCGATCGCGCCGCCTGGCAGGACGAGCTGCAGTCGCACGCCGAGCACTTCGACAGGCTGGGGCAGCGCCTGCCCGAGGCGCTGCTGGCGGTGAAGGCCGGGCTGCGCGAGCGCCTGGCAGCCTGATCGCCTGCTCCTGGCGCCGCACCGCCCTCAGAAGCGGTAGCGGCGCATGTCCTCCACCGCGATGCCGTTCATGGCGCGGCTCAGGTCGGCCAGGATGCGCGCCTCGTGCAGCACGGCGTTGTGGATCCGCTGCTCTGCCCCCGCCTGCCGCCGGGCCTGGGTCCAGCGCCGCAGGGCGCGGCGCAGCAGGCGGGCCATGCCGCTGGCCGGCGCGCTGCGGCCGGTGTGCTGCCGTGTGCTGGATGGAAGTTTCGGGGTGGGACGGGTCATCGCGGGCTCCAGGAGGGCGGTCGGGCGCCGCACGGCTGTGCGGGCCACCAGAGTATCCTAGGGTTTACCCTGGTTTCCTGCCCGGACCGTGCCCCATGTCCGCCCGCGCCACAAGGGGATCGTGCCGCCCGGCCCTCGCCTGCACGCCGCCATGAACATCCAACTGCTGTCCGACCTGCATCTGGAGGCCCAGCCCCAGTTCCACGCCAGCCCCGCTGCCGGGGCCGACGTGCTGGTGCTGGCCGGCGACATCGGCTCGTTCCAGCGGGGCTCGCGCCTTTCGGGAGAGGACTTCGGCCTGGAGCGCTTCTCGCCGCTGCCGCAGCACGGCAGCTGGCCCACCCCGGTGCTGTTCGTGCCCGGCAACCACGAGTACGACGCGCTGGACTTCGACGCGGCCCACGCACGTCTGCGCGCCACCTGCGAGCGCCTGGGCATCGGCTGGCTGGAGCGCGAGAGCATCGTGCTGGGTGGCGTGCGCTTCCTCGGCACCACGCTGTGGAGCGACTTCGACGCCATCGCCCAGGCGCGCGGCGGGCCACCT
>NZ_ALEE01000101.1 GCF_000282995.1 Melaminivora alkalimesophila | reverse complement strand
GGCGGGCCACCTGCGGAGCGCCTGCGCCAGCGCGCCAAGGCCTACCGCGCCGCCAACTTCTATCTGAAAAAGACGGGCGGGACGCGCCACGGCCGGCCCTTCCTGGCCGAGGGCGTGCGGGCGCAGTCGCTGGCCTGCCAGGCCTGGCTGCGCGGCGCGCTGGCCCAGCCCTTCGACGGCCCGACGGTGGTGGTCACGCACTTCGCGCCGAGCCTGCGCAGCGCCGATCCGCGCTACGGCCTGGTGCCGGGCACGGCGGGCTTTTGCAACGCGCTGGACGGGCTGCTGCCGGCTGCCGACCTGTGGCTGCACGGCCACCTGCACGCCCCCAGCGATTACGTGGCCAGCGGCACGCGCGCGGACGGCTCGGCCTGGCGCTGCCGCGTGGTCGCCAACCCCCTGGGCTACCGCGGCAGGGGCGAGCAGTGGACCTTCCGGCCCCACTGCCTGCTCACCGTATGATCAGCGGATACGCGCAGCGCGGCCGCGCTGACCGAGACACGACAACCGGAGGAACCCCATGAACATCCTGCTCGCCGTGGACGGCAGTCCCTACACCAAGAAGATGCTGGCCTATCTTGCGGCGCACAAGGAGATGCTGGGCACCGACCACACCTACACCGCCCTGACGGTGCAGCCGCAGCTCCCCCCGCGCGCGCGCGCCGCGCTCGGCAAGGACGTGGTGGAGCGCTACTACCAGGAAGAAGGCGAGAAGGTGCTGGCGGCCGTGACCAAGTTCCTGTCGCGCCACGGGGTGGACGCCAAGGTCATGATCAAGGTGGGCGGCGCCGGCGACACCATCGCCAAGGTGGCGCAGTCGGGCAAGTTCGACATGGTCATCATGGGCACGCACGGCCACAGCGCGCTGGGCAAGCTGGTCATGGGCTCGGTCAGCACGCAGGTGCTGGCCAAGTGCGACGTGCCGGTGCTGCTGATCCGCTGAACACCGCCGGCCGGTGCGCCTTCAGGCCTCGGCCGGCTGCGCGAGCGTGCGCGCGGCGGCGCTGCACAGCGCCTCCGCCAGCGCGTCCAGCACCTCGGACTCCAGGTTCCAGGAGTGCCAGTACAGCTGCACCGCCACGCTCGAGCCGGGCGCCAGGTCCACCAGCCGGCCGTCCTCGAGCAGCGGCCGCGCCAGCAGCTCCGGCACCACCCCCACGCCCCAGCCGGCGGCGGCGGCGTGCACCTGCCCCTCCGAGCTGGGCACGAACATGCGGGTGACAGCGGCGCGCCTGAGACCGAAGGTGCGCATGATGAACTCGGTCTGCATGTCGTCCTTGCGGTTGAACGACAGGAAGGGCACATCGCGAAAACTGTGGGCCGTCAGGCCCTGCGGCAGGTGCCGGCGCACGAAGGAGGGAGCGGCCACCGCCACGTAGTGCATGGCCCCCAGCGGCAGCATCCGGCAGCCGCGCAGCGCCGTCCGGAGCGTGGTCACGCAGCCCAGCACCTGGCCGGAGCGCAGCCATTCCTGCGTGAAGTCCTGGTCGTCGGCGATGATCTCCAGCGGCAGCCGGTCGCGCGCCAGGTCGCCCAGCGCATCCAGCGCCCAGGTGGCGATGCTGTCGGCGTTGATGGCGATGGCGATGCGCTCCTCCTCGCGCGCGCCGCCGCGCGTGCTGGGCGCCAGCTCCTGCAGGTCGCGCTCCAGGTCCGCGCGCAGCAGCCGCAGCTGGCGCGTGTGCTTGAGCAGCAGCTGCCCGGCCGTGGTCGGCCGCAGCGGGCGGCTGCGCACCACCAGCACCGAGCCGACCTGCGCCTCCAGCGCGCGCAGGCGCTGCGAGACGGCCGACTGCGTGATGTGCAGGCGCCGCGCGGCGCGCTCGAAGCCCCCCTCCTCGACGATGGCGGCCAGGCATTCCAGGGCGGCGGGATCAAAGGTCGACATGGCGGTGCACGCTATTAGCTCGGCTGATGAATTTCGACAAAGTTTAATCAGGCTTTTGATTGCGCGCGCCTTGTACCACACTTGTGGCCATGCACACCATCGTTCTTGGCGCCGGCATCATCGGCATCTCCACCGCGTGGCACCTGCGCGAGCGCGGGCACGAGGTGACCGTGGTCGACCGCCAGCCGGGCGCGGCGCTGGAGACCAGCTACGCCAACGCGGCGCAGATCTCGGTCAGCTACTGCGAGCCCTGGGCCAACCGCGATGCTCCCTGGAAGGCGCTCAAGTGGATGTTCGACAAGGAGGCGCCGCTGCTGCTGCGCCCACAGCTCGACTGGCGCCAGTGGAGCTGGTGCCTGAAGTTCCTGGCGCAGTGCAACGATGCGGCCTTCGCGCGCAACGTGCGGCAGATCGTCGCCCTGGGCGCGTACAGCCACGCGGCCCACAAGGAGTTGCTGCAGGCCACCGGCATCGAGTGCCACCGCCTCGAGCGCGGCATCGCGCATTTCTACACCGACCAGAAATCCTTCGAGGAAGCCGGCCAGGCGGTGGAGCTGATGCGCCAGTACGGCGTGCAGCGGCGCCTGGTGAGCCGCGAGGAGCTGCTGGCCATCGAGCCCGCCTTCACCCCCTACGCAGCCCACATCACCGGCGGCACCTTCACCAGCACCGACGAGAGCGCCGACGCGCGCACCTTCACCCAGGAGCTGGCGCGTCTGAGCGCCGAGCGCGGCGTGCGCTTCCTGTATGGCCACGACGTCCTTCGCCTGGAGCGCGAGGGCGGCGCCATCCGTGCGGTGACCGTCCGCGCGCGCGACCCGCAGGGCGGCACGCCGCCCGAGCAGCGCCTGCAGGGCGACGCCGTGGTGGTGGCCTGCGGCAGCTGGAGCGCCCCGCTGCTGCGCGGCGCCGGCGTCGATCTCCCGATCTACCCCGGCAAGGGCTACAGCGCCACCTTCCCGATCCTGCGGCCCGAGGCCGCGCCCATGGTCTCGGCCATCGACGACGGCAAGAAGATCGCCATGAGCCGGCTGGGCAACGTGTTGCGCGTGGCCGGCACCATCGAGCTGGGTGGCTACGACCTCTCGCTCGACAGCCCGGTGGCGCGCGCGCGCTGCCACATGCTGTCGCGCCGCATCGAAGAAATCATGCCCGGGGTGTGCGACACGCGCACGCCCGAGCAGGGGGGCAATCCGCAGTACTGGTGCGGCCTGCGCCCCGCCACGCCGACGAACATCCCCTTCATCGGCCAGACCCCTGTGCGCGGTCTGTGGGTCAACGCGGGCCACGGCACGCTCGGCTGGACGCACGGCGCCGGCTCGGGCAAGGCCCTGGCGGCGCTGATCAGCGGCGAGCGCCCGGCAATGGACTTCCGCTTCCTCGGCGATGCCGAAGGCCGCACCGCGGCCGGAGGGCTGCGCCTGGCGTGACCGGATACCTCGGCAGGAGGTTTTTGAGGGCCGCGCGAGCGGCCCTTTTTTTTGCCTGCCCGATCAGCGCTTGCGCTGCACCATCAGCGTGCGCCTGGCATCTTCCGGGTAGGCGAAGGTGACGGCGCCGCTCTGCACCTTGCCCATGACGAGCATGCTGGGCGTCATCGCGTCCTTCTCCTGCTCGGAGAAGGGCCGCTCGTAGGTCGCCACCACCCCGTAGTACACGCGCGGCAGGTTCTCCAGCGAGCGCTTGACCGCCGGCCCAGTGAACTTGCCGTCGCGAATCCCCAGCAGCGCATACATCAGCAGGTAGGCGGCGTCGTAGCCCTGGGCGGCTGCCACCGGCACGGCCGGGCGGCCCTGGTAGGCGCGCGAGTAGTTGCTCAGGAAGGAGGCGCGGCGCTCGTTGCTCGGCTCGGCGATGAAGGTCTGGGCCATCATCGCCCCCTCGGCCGCGTCCTTGGCGCCCTCCAGGAAGAAGGGAAAGGACAGCGGCCAGCCGCCCACCATCGGCACCTTCCAGCCCAGCTCCTTGCGCCCGAGGCCGATGACGGCGTTCTCCGGCCCCACGGTGTAGCTGAAGATGACCTGCGCACCCGCGTCGCGCGCCGCCGCCAGCTCGGCCGTCAGGTTCTTCGCGCCCAGCGGGAAGTTCACGGTGTACACCGGCGCCAGCTTGTGCGCCGCCAGGGCCGCCTCCACGTCCTTGCGCCCGGCCTGGCCGTAGCCCGTATCGTCGGCGAAGATGGCCACGCGCGTCCAGCCCCGGCGCACGATGTCGGCCACCACGAAGGGCGCCTGGATGCTGTCGGGCGCCGAGGTGCGAAAGATGTAGCTTTGTTCGGGCGGGTAGGCGCGCGTGATGGGCGTGCCGGTGGCGCAGGGCACGATCAGCGGCAGCTGCGCCTTCTGGTAGACCTCCAGGGACGGCATGGCCACCCCGGTGTTGCAAAAGCCCAGTGCCGCGACCACGCCCTCGGCCGCCAGCTCCTCGGAGCGCTTGCGGCCCACGTCGGGCACCGCCTCATCGTCCTTGATGACCAGCTCCACCGGCCGGCCCAGGTAGCCGCCCACCTGGTTGAACTGCTCCACGGCCAGCTGGATGCCCTGCAGCATGGGCTTGCCGAAATCCGACGACGGCCCGGAGAACGGCCCGATCACGCCCACCTTGATGGGCTGGGCCTGGGCCACCGCCGCCAGCGCAGCGACGACCAGGGCCGCAGCCGCTTTCCTCCATGCCGTTGCGCGCATGCCTTCCCCCCTCTTCCCCGTAAGGACCATGGAAAGCGCAAGCTTAAGGGCGCAGCGTGCGCGGGGAATGCGGCAAAACCCACGGTCTCGCCCAGCCGGCCGGGGCGACGCCCGATAATCGGGGGCCTGTGACCCGCCCGACTCCCCTCTCCTCCTCCCCGCCGCCCGCCGCCTTCTCCGCCCGCGAGTTCCGCGACGCCCTGGGCATGTTCGCCACCGGCGTGACCATCGTGACCGCACGCGGTCCGGCAGGCGAGCCGGTGGGCCTGACGGCCAGCTCCTTCAACTCGGTGTCGCTGCACCCGCCGCTGGTGCTGTGGAGCCTGGCGCACCAGACCAGCTCGCACGACCTGTTCGCCGGCAGCACGCACTACGCCATCCACGTGCTGACGGTGGAGCAGCGCGAGCTGGCCGAGCGCTTCGCGCGGCGCGGCGTCGATCGTTTCGCCGGTCTTGCCTGGAGTGCGGGGCTGGGCGGTGCGCCGCTGCTCGAGGGCGCCGCGGCGGTGTTCCAATGCCGCAACCGCAGCCGCTACGTGGAGGGCGACCACACCATCTTCGTCGGCCAGGTGGAGCGCTGCAGCCACCTGGAACACGCCTCGCCGCTGCTCTACCACGGCGGCATGTTCTACACCGAGCACCCGCTGGGGGCGCTGTCGGACGAGGCCGCGCGCCCGCTGCACAAGTAGGCGGCGGCAAACGCGCGGGCGGCGGGCCTCAGCGGCCCGGATCGGGCAGCTCGATCTTGACTTCCAGCACTTCCAGGTTTTCCTGGCGCTCGAAGTGCACCTTCAGGTCGCTGGAGTCGATCTGCACGTACTTGGAGATCACGGCCAGCAGCTCGCGCTGCAGCGCCGGCAGGTAGTCGGGCTGCGCACCGCCGCGGCCGCTCCTCTCGTGCGCGAGGATGATCTGCAGCCGCTCCTTGGCGACGCTGGCGGTCTTTTTCTTCTCGCCCAGAAACAGCGATAACAGGGACATCGTTGGCTACCTCCCCCCGAAGATGCGCTTGAAGAATCCGGGCCGCAGCGCATCCGTGAAACGCATCGGGCGCTCCTCGCCCAGGAAGCGCGCGACCACGTCGGCGTAGGCCTCGGCCACGTCGCTGCCCTTGAGGTGGATCGCCGGCAGGCCCTGGTTGGAGGCCTGCAGCACCGCCTCCGACTCCGGGATCACGCCGATCAGCGGGATGCGCAGGATGTCCTGGATGTCCTCCAGGCTGAGCATCTGCCCGTCCTGCACGCGCAAGGGGTTGTAGCGCGTGATCAGCAGCCGCTCGCGCACGCCCTCGCCGCCGTCGATGGCGCGGCGCGTCTTGCTCGCCAGCATGCCGAGGATGCGGTCGGAGTCGCGCACCGAGGAGACTTCCGGGTTGGTCACGAGGATCGCCTCGTCGGCGAAGTGCATGGCGTAGAGCGCGCCGCTCTCGATGCCCGCGGGCGAGTCGCAGACGATGTACTCGAAGCCCATGTCGGCCAGTTCCTTGAGCACCTTCTCCACCCCTTCCAGCGTGAGCGCCTCCTTGTCGCGCGTCTGGCTGGCGGCCAGGATGAACAGGTTCTCGCACTGCTTGTCCTTGATGAGGGCCTGGTGCAGGTTGGCCTCGCCCTGGATGACGTTGATGAAGTCATAGACCACGCGGCGCTCGCAGCCCATGATCAGGTCCAGGTTGCGCAAGCCCACATCGAAGTCGATGACGGCGGTCTTGTGGCCCGCCAGGGCCAGCCCCGAGGCAAAGGCAGCGCTGGTGGTGGTCTTGCCCACGCCCCCCTTGCCGGAGGTCACGACGACGATCTTGGCCATGTGTGCGTTTTCCTTGTGCGTTGCTCTGCGTTGTGGTGATGATGGGGATGATCGTGGAAGGCGCCGTGCGGCAGGTCCGTCACAGCGGCTCGATCAGGATGCGCTCGCCCTCCAGGCGCACCTGGGCGGGCCGGCCGCGCACCTCGTCCGGCAGCTCGGTCTCGGTGGTGCGGTACATGCCGGCGATGGAGACCAGCTGCGGCTCCAGGCAGGTGCTGAAGATGCGCGCGCTGGTGTCGCCGCGCGCGCCGGCGATCGCCCGCCCGCGCAGTGGCGCATAGACATGGATGTTGCCGTCGGCAATGACCTCGGCGCCGAAGCTGACCATGGAGAGCACCACCAGGTCCGCCCCGCGGGCATAGACCTGCTGGCCCGAGCGCAGCGGCCGGTCGACGACCACCGTGCCCGGCCCCGGGACGGGGACCG
>NZ_ALEE01000100.1 GCF_000282995.1 Melaminivora alkalimesophila | reverse complement strand
GCCGGGGCGGCGGACGGCGTGCCGCCATGCAGCGCTTCATGGCGCCGGCGCAGCATGCGCTCGCGCACGTAGTCCTGGAAGGACAGCGTGCTCATGGCGAGCTGCTCCGTGTCCTGCGCCACCGCGGAGGCTGCCGCCCCGGTCGGCGCGGACCGCGCGCGCTCGGGCAAGGGCTGGCGCCGCACGGGGCTGGCCGCCAGGTCGTCGGCGCGCTCCTGCAGGCGGCTGGGGGCGGCGGCTGGTGGCTGCGCCGCATCCAGCGAGGACAGCGCCTCCTCGGCGGTGGCGACCACCTCCACGCCGCCGGCGACCGGGCGGTTGGACAGGATCAGCGTGCCGTCGCCAAAAGCCATGCGGGCCTTGGCCAGCGCCTCGCGGGCGGTGGGAGCGGTGAAGCGTCGGATGTTCATGCGGATGCCCCTTGCAGGATCGGGCCGATGCGGATGGTGTGGGTTTCAGGGATCTCGCTGTGCGCGAGCACCTGCAGACGCGGGGCCATGCGGCGCACCAGGCGTGCGATGGCGCTGCGGATCGCGTCCGGCACGAGCAGGCAGGCGGGCAGCCCCATCTCTTCCTGCCGCATGGCGACCTCGGCGGCCTTTTGCGTCAGCAGGTCGGCCACGCCCGGGTCGAGCGCCGGACCGCTGGTGTTGCCCAGCGCCTGCACCAGCAGGCGCTCCAGCCCCGGCTCGATGGCGATCACGTCCAGCTCGCGCGTCGGTCCGTAGATCTGCTGCACGATGGCCGGCGCCAGGGCGATGCGCACGCGGCGCGCCAGCTCGGCCGGGTCCTGGGTGTTGCCGGCGTGTTCGGCCAGCGTCTCGATGATGGTGCGGATGTCGCGGATGTGCACGGCCTCCTCCAGCAGGAGCTGCAACACCTTCTGAAAGGTGGTGATGGAGACCAGTTTGGGCACGACTTCCTCGATCAGTTTGGGGGCCAGGCGCGTCACGTGCTCGACCAGCTGTTGCGTCTCGGTGCGCGACAGGAGCTTGGCGGCCTGGACTTGCATCAAGTGTGACAAATGGGTCGCCATGACGGTTTCCGAATCAACCACGGTAAAGCCCGCCATTTGCGCCGCTTCGCGCTGCCCGGCGTCGATCCAGTGGGCCGGCAGGCCGAAGGCCGGGTCGGTGGTGGCGGTGCCGATCAGCGGCGTCGAGATGCCGCCCGGGTTGATGGCCAGGAACATGCCCGGGTGCGCCTCGCCCTCGCCCACGATCACGCCGCGCAGCAGGATGCGGTAGCTGCTGGGCTTGAGCTCCAGGTTGTCGCGCACATGCACCGCCGGCGGCAGGAAGCCCACTTCCTGCGCGAACTTGCGCCGCACCCCCTTGATGCGCGTGAGCAGGTCGCCCTGGCGGCTCTTGTCCACCAGCGCGATCAGGCGGTAGCCCAGCTCCAGGCCGAGCAGGTCCACCGGCTGCAGGTCGTCCCAGCTGGCCTCGCCGTCGCCGGCG
>NZ_ALEE01000099.1 GCF_000282995.1 Melaminivora alkalimesophila | reverse complement strand
CGCCGTCGCCGGCGGGCGCGGCCGGCGCCTCCTCTACCGGAGCGGGCTGGCGCTGGCGCCGGAGCAGCAGCCAGGCCGCCCAGGCCAGGCCCGAGCCCATGATCAGGAACACCGCGTGCGGCATGCCCGGGATCAGCCCCAGCAGCACCAGGATGCCGCCGGCCACGCCCAGCACGCGCGGCGACATGAACAGCTGCTGCACGATCTGCTGGCCCATGTCGTTGTCCTTGCCCACGCGCGAGATCACCATCGCCGCGGCCACGGAAATGAGCAGGCCCGGGATCTGCGCCACCAGCGCGTCACCGACGGCCAGCAGGATGTAGCTGTCGGCCGCCGCGCCGGCCGACAGGCCGTGCTGCAGCATGCCGATGGCAAAGCCGCCGATGATGTTGATGATCAGGATCAGGATGCCGGCAATCGCGTCGCCGCGCACAAACTTGCTCGCGCCGTCCATGGAGCCGAAGAAATTGGCTTCTTCCTGCACCTCGGCGCGGCGGCGCTTGGCCTCGGCCTCGTCGATCAGGCCGGCGTTCAGGTCGGCGTCCACCGCCATCTGCTTGCCGGGCATGGCGTCCAGCGTGAAGCGCGCCGAGACCTCGGCGATGCGCTCCGCGCCCTTGGTGACGACCACGAAGTTGATCACCACCAGGATCGCGAACACGATCAGGCCCACGGCGAAGTTGCCGCCGATCAGGAAGTGTCCAAACGCCTCGATCACCTTACCGGCCGCGCCCGGGCCGGTGTGGCCGTCGAGCAGCACCACGCGCGTGGAGGCGACGTTCAGCGACAGCCGCATCAGCGTGGTCAGCAGCAGCACCGACGGGAAGGCCGCGAAATCCAGCGGGCGCAGCATGTAGGCCGCGACCATCATGACCATCAGCGCGACGGCGATGTTCAGCGTGAAGAAGGTGTCCAGCAGCCACGCGGGGATGGGCAGCACCATCAGCGCCAAGATGGCCACCACCAGCATCGGCGCCGACAGGCCGGCCAGGGCCGAGCCGTTGCTGCCGGCCCACTGGCGGACGGAGGAAAGCGAGGTGGGGGGCGTCATCGTGCGTTACCCGTGCGTCATCGTCTGGGGTCAGGCACCGCGGCGCCGGCGCAGGGCGGCCGGGCGCTGGGCCGCGGGCGAGTGCGGATCGAGCTCCGCCGGCACCTGCGGATCGGGCTGCTGCGCGGGCATGTGGCCCTCGCCGCGCATCGCGGCCTTGAGGCGGTACACATAGGCCAGCACCTGCGCGACGGCGGTGTAGAGCTGGCTGGGGATGGGCTGGTCGAGCTCGGCGTGGGCGTAGAGCGCGCGCGCCAGCATGGGCGACTGCAACACCGGCACGCCGTGCTGCTGCGCCAGCTCGCGGATGCGAAAAGCCAGCAGGTCGGTGCCCTTGGAGACCACCTGCGGCGCGCCCATGCTCGCCTCGTCGTACTGCAGCGCCACCGCGTAGTGCGTGGGGTTCATCAGCACGAAGTCGGCCTTGGGCACGGCGGCGATGCTGGCGCGGTCGGCGACCTCGCGCTGCTTCTGGCGGATCTTGCCCTTGATCAGCGGGTTGCCGTCGGATTCCTTGTGCTCCTGCTTGACCTCCTCGTGGCTCATCTTCAGGCGCGACTTGAAGAAAAAAGCCTGCAGCGGCACGTCCACCACGGCGAACAGGAACACCACCAGCAGCAGCAGCGCCATGCCCGAGACGATCCACTGGCCGGCGTGGCGCAGCGCCACGGGCGAAGGCTGCAGCACCAGCTGCGCCATCGGCTCGATGCCGCGCCCGACGAAGTGCCAGGCGATGGCGGCGACGATGCCTGTGAGCAGCACCATCTTGGCGACGTTGGCCAGCTGCTGCTTGGAAAACAGGTTGGCAAGGCCCTTGAGCGGGTTCAGGCGATTGAACTGGGGCCGGATGGGCTTGAGGCTGAAGATGAAGCCCCCGGCTCCGACGGCGGCCAGCAGCGCGGCGCCGGCCGTCAGCGCGGAGAACACCACGCTGCCCGCCACGCCCAGCAGCACCAGCGCCTTCAGCCGCGCCAGCATGTCCAGCGGCGCGCGCACCGTGGCGGCGTCGAAGACCAGGCTCTGGCGCAGCGCGCGCTGCAGGTATTCGGTGAACCAGGGCGCCAGCACCAGCAGCGCCAGCGCGCCCATGCCCAGGATCGCCAGGTGCGACAGGTCGCGCGACCGCGGCGCCTGGCCGTCGTCGCGGGCCTTCTGGAGCTTGCGCTCGGTGGCGGGGAGGTTCTTGTCCTGGCTGGAATCCATGGCGGCGTGACTTTCGGGTCACGCCATTGTCGGCAGCCGCGGGCCGCGCTAAAGCCCGAATAACGGGGCCTGCGGGCGCTATTTCACCGGCCCGCCGCGGGCTTCAGAAGCCCAGGCTGGCGAGCAGGTCGTCCACCTGCGACTGGCTGGTCACCACGTCGCTGCGCCCCTCGGGTTCGACCACCGGGCCCTGCAGCGGCGCGCTGGCGTTGCCCGGCTCGGCTGCGGGAGCGCTGCCCGGCGGGGCCGTCTGGATCAGCAGCTGCACCAGCTGCTGCTCGATGGTCGCCGCCAGGTTCACGACGCGCGCGATCACCTGGCCCGTCAGGTCGTGGAAGTCCTGCGCCATCATGATCTCGGTCAGGTGCGTATCGAGTTCGCGCGTCACGCGCTCCACGTCGGTCAGGAAGTTGAAGATCTCGCCCTTCGCGACCGCGGCGACCGGGTCGGCCAGCAGCGCCTCGACCACGCGGCGCGTCTCGCTGGCGATGAAGTCGTGCTGCGCCTTGGCCTGCTCGACGCGCGTGAGCACTTTCTCTGCCGCCTCGCCCGTCAGGCGGGCGATGTAGGACAGGCGGCTCTGCGCGTCCGGCAGCTCGCCCATGGTGCCGCGCAGCTGGTCGGCATAGCCCAGCTCGGTCAGGGCGCTGTGCAGCTGGCGCGTGAGCTGGCCGATCTTGTGGTGGATGTCCTGGTCCTGGCCGCCCCCCGGCTGAGAGGCGGCGCCGTGCAGCGGCTCCATGTCACAACCCCATCTTCTTCAGGATCAGGTTGACCTTCTCCTCGAGCGTGGCCTTGGTGAACGGCTTGACGATGTAGCCGGCGGCGCCCCCCTGGGCGGCGGCGACGATGTCCTCCTTGCGCGCCTCGGCCGTGACCATCAGCACCGGCAGGTGCTTGAGCTTGTCGTCCTTCTTGATCTCCGTGAGCAGCTGGAAGCCGTTCATGTTCGGCATGTTGATGTCCGTGACCACGAAGTCGAAGCGGCCGTTGCGCAGCTTGTTGAGCGCCACCACGCCGTCTTCCGCCTCGTCGGCGTCGGCGTAGCCGCTCTCCTTGAGCAGGTTGCGCACGATGCGACGCATGGTGGAAAAGTCGTCAACGATCAGGAAACGAAGGGCAGAAGACACAAGGGACCCTTTCGGTCTTACTTAACTAGGGAAGGCCGCACCGATTGTCACGGTACCCCGCGTGCGTGACAAGTTGTTACCCCTCCGGCGGGGCGGAAGCCGCATTGTCCGGCTTTTCGCTGACCGCTGCGGAGGCAGGGGCCAGGGCCGGCAGGGGCACGGCCACGTTGCGCCGGCCCAGCAGCCGCTCCTCGGCCTCGTGCGTGAGCACGGTGATGGTGATGCGCCGGTTGACCGCCGCGCGCGGGTTTTCCGGCTCCAGCAGGTCGCTGGCCGCGAGGCCGACCACGCGCCCGAGCTTGGCGTCCGGCATCCCGGCGGCCACCAGTTCGCGCCGCGAGGCGTTCGCCCGGTCGGCCGACAGCTCCCAGTTGCTGTAGCCGCGGTCGCCGTTGCCATAGGGTACGGCATCGGTGTGCCCGGACAGGCTGATGCGGTTTTCCACGTTCCCGAGGGCGGCGCCGATCTCCGCCAGGATGTCGCGCATGTAGGGCTTGACCAGAGCGCTGCCGCTGTCGAACATGGGGCGGTTCTGGTCGTCCACGATCTGGATCTGCAGGCCGTCGGGCGTCAGGTCCAGGCGGATCTGCGAGCGGTACTCGTTCAGGCGCGGGTTCTCGGTGATCATCGCGTCGATCTTCGCCTGCAGCGCGCGGATGCGCTGGGCGTCGATGCGGGCGCGCTCGGCGCGCGCCGCTTCCAGACTGGTGCGCCGGCTGATGGCGCTGTCGTCGTCCGAGCGCCGCACCTGGCCGTGCACCTTCGACAGGTCGTTGCCGCCGCCGGGGATGATGCTCGAGCTGTTGCCGGCGCCGTCGCCCCCCTGCATCGAAACCTTCAGGGGCGAGGCGAAGTAGGCGGCAATCCCCTGCAACTCGCCCTTGGCGGTGGAGCCCAGCAGCCACATCAGCAGGAAGAACGCCATCATGGCCGTCACGAAGTCGGCATAGGCGATCTTCCAGGCGCCGCCATGGTGGCCGTGGCCGCCCTTCTTGACGCGCTTGATGATGATGGGCTGGAGCTTCTTCTCGGACATGCTTGCAATGGACCTCGGCCGTGGCGCCCGGTTCCTCGGGGCCGCAGGCTCGCAGCGGTCTTACTTCTTGCCCTTCACGTGGGCCTCGAGTTCGGCAAAGCCCGGCCGCTCGGTCGAGAACAGGACCTTGCGGCCGAACTCGATGGCCGTCGCCGGGTTGTAGCCCTGCATGCTCGCCAGCAGGGTGGACTTGATGCACAGGAATTCCTTGACCGCGTCCTCGGCGCGCTGCTCCAGCAGCCCGGCGAGCGGCTCCACCGCGCCATAGGCCAGCAGGATGCCCAGGAAGGTGCCGACCAGCGCCGAGGCGATCATGGCGCCCAGCACCGCCGGCGGCTGGCCGACCGAGCCCATGGTGTTCACAACGCCCAGCACGGCGGCCACGATGCCGAAGGCCGGCAGCGCACCGGCCAGGCGCGTGAGCGCCATCACGGGCCCGTGGGCTTCCTGGTGGTGGGTCTCGATCTCGCTGTCCATGAGCGACTCGATCTCGTGCGCGTTCAGGTTGCCCGAGACCATCATGCGCAGGTAGTCGGTGGTGAACTCGACGACGTGCGGGTCGCTGCCCACCGTGGGGAACTTCTTGAAGAGCTCGGACTTTTCCGGCTCCTCCACGTCCTGCTCGATGGCCATCAGGCCTTCCTTGCGCGCCTTCTGCAGGATCTCGTAGAGCATGGCCATCAGCTCCATGTAGCGCGCCTTGGTGTACTTGCTGCCCTTGAGCACCTGCGGCAGCGTGGCGAAGGTGGCCTTGAGCACCTTGGGCTGGTTGGTCACGATGAACGAGCCCAGCGCCGCACCGCCGATGGTGATCATCTCGTAGGGCAGCGCCTCCAGCAGCACGCCGATGTTGCCGCCGTGCGCGACGAACACGCCGAACACGCAGCCGAAGGTGATCAGGTAGCCGAGGATGACGAGCATGGTGCGCGGATTGTGTCAGGGCTCGCCCTGGCTGAACTGCGGATCAGCACAGTCAAACGAGCCCTATTCGTGCAACGCCGGGGATCAGCGGAAGAAGTACTGCTCGCCCAGACGCGTGAGGCCCTCGTGGGTGAGCGTCTCCTTGCTCGCCACTGCCCACAGGTCGAAGCACTCCGGGCGCGACAACGTGCCGACGCTGCCAAAGCCAGCGCCCAGCAGGGTGTCGCGCAGCACCTTCTCAGTGAAACCGCAGCGATGCGCCATGTGCAAGTTGCCCTCGGCCATGGGTAGGCGCCAGCCATACAGTATGTCCAGCGGTGCGATCGGAAGACCGAGTGCGGTGTGGTAAGCAGGCTGGACCAGCTTGCCTTGCGCGACCAGCGCGCATACCGACTGCAGGTCCGGGCAGGTAATGACGGCGAAACCCTCGGGCTTGAGGACTCGCAGGAATTCCTGCAGAGCCTGGGGCACTTCGTGGGCGTATAGATGCTCGATGTTGTGACTGGAGAAGATGGCGTCTACCGAGCCGTCCGGGACCGCGGCCATGTCGGTCATGCTGCCGATGATGTCCGGCTGGACGCTCTCGTCGATGTCCAGTCGCAGTTCCTGCCACTCGTCAGTATCGAAGCCGCGGGTGGTGCTGTTCTTGCGCTGGGGTCCGCAGCCCACGTGGAGCAGTGTTTTCATGGTCAGGTCGTGTGTGAGGGGGCGGGAGGATGCCGTCTGGCGCGCTCAAATCAGTGCAGGAGCGCCTTGCGCCAAGCTTCCACGTGGTGCTCCAGAAGAAAGTTGCGTTGCAACCACTCATGCAGCGCGTGCCCCTGGGCACGGCGCAGCTGCGGATCATCCATCAGACGGCGCAGTGCGGACAGCCATGCCTGCTCGTCGTTGGGCACACGCAGCACGGGTGGGTTCGCAGTCCGGAAGGGGTAGACATCGGAGCACACCACCGGCCAGCCCATGGCGCCGTACTCGAGCAGGCGCAAATTGCTCTTGCAGGCGTTGAAGGGGTTGTCCTCGAGCGGTGCAATCGCAATGTCCAGGTCCAGGCTGGCCAGCTTGGCCGGATAATCCTTGTAGGAGACGAAGGGGTGAAATTCCTTGATGTAGGGCCGCAGTTCGTCCGGGCACATGCCCATGAATATCCAGTCCACCTCCGGCGCCAGGGCGCGCACCACGGATGCGACCAGGCGCAGGTCGCCCAGGTGCTGCGCGGCCCCCGCCCAACCGAGGCGCAGGCGTTCGCGTGACTGGCGTTCCGTGCGCGCCAGACCGCCCCAGTGGTGCGGATCGAGTGCGTTCGGCACCACGTGCACGTCCGGACAATACTGCCGATAGTAGTCCGCCAGGGGCTGGGTGGAGACGACCAGGCGGTCGCTCAAATTCAGCGCCTGCACCATGCGGGTGTGCCCTTCGCGCTGTCCGAATGCGTGGTTGGGGTGGGCGGCTGGAAGCTCCGAGGTCAAGTCATCGACCAGTTGCACCAAGAACACATCGGGGTGTGCGTCGCGGATGGCTCGCAAGTTGGCAATATCCTCATCCAAGATGGAATGCTGTACCAGCACCCTGTCCGGTTTCAGGCGCGAGATGTCCAGCGCGTTCAGGATGCGACGCATCTTCACCCCGGCCTTGGGCGGGGTCACGGCGCAGGTCTCCGCCAGGCTGTGCATCTGCAGGGCGTCCAGGGGCTCGATCACGCGATATTGACCGGAGCCACTGGACAGTGGCTGGGCCAGCACGCGCGGGCGCATGCGGTAATCGTGGCGCCAGCGGCACACGAGGTCCACGTCGAGCACATAGGGCTGGTCGCCGCGAAGGTGTTTGCTGTAGAGCGTGAGCGAGCCGACGAAGTCCAGCCAGCGGGCGCGCATATGGTGCTGCTCGCGCAAGGCAGCTTGCGACAGGGCGAGCGCCTGGATTGGGTCGCGGCGCAGCAGCCTGAGGGTTGCTCCGCCAGCATGCAGGACATTCGCTCGCGGCGTCCACACCAGCCTCCATCCCGATTGCTGCAGGCGGTAGCCAAGATCGGTCATGGTCTGGAACAGCGGCGTATTGGCCTCGTCGAGCCCGCCCACCGCCAGGATGGCGTCGCGATGCCCCAGCCAGCACGCGCCGTGCACCCCGGCGACGTCCTGCGCCATCTGCAGGCGGTTGTGATGACCGCGTTCTGCGATGCCCTGCCGTACACCTACGTAGTTGTGCAGCATGGCGTCGTTGCCTGCCACCTGCGGTCCGGCCAGCACCGTCGGTGTCTCGCCGTGCTGCAGCACCAGCCGCGGTGCGGCGATGGCGATGTCCTTCTGCGTGAACAGCCGTCGCAGGGCCGGCAGCGCCACGCCGTCGAGCAGCTCGACGTCGTCGTCGCAGACCAGCACCAGTTCGGTGCGCGCTGCGCGCAGACCGATATTGAGGCTGCGCGCATGGTTGTAGCTGCCGCAGCCCGTGGCGAGCAGGCGCAGCGGCAGCTGCTCGGCATGCTGCCACTCGCCTACGAACTGCTGCATGGAAGCCAGGTCTTCGTCCTGCGCCAGCAGCAATGCCTCCTTGAAGGTGCCCGATGCATACATGCGCACGCATGACAGCAGCAACGACCGCAGGTAGCCGGGCTGCTTGCCTGTGGGCACCAGCAGCGTCAGCGCCGAGCCCGGATCGGGGTATTGCGGTACCCAGCAGCCCACCAACTCGCTGGCCGCCAGCGTAGCGCCGGGGTAGGCTTGTTCCAGTTCCTGCTGGGCGACGGTGAATTCCTGCGCCTCTTGCCCAGACGCCAAATGCGGCGGGCTGTGCGATAGCACCTGGTCGACGTAGTGCAGGGCGGCTGCGCCGTGTGTGGCGCTGGCGCGCAATGCGAGGCGGTAAGCGCAAGCGTAATGCCAGCGGTCGGGCAGCGGCAACCAGGCGGCAGTCCGGACCACGACCACTCCTCCCAGGTAATTGGTGCCGCGCAGCCATTCGAGATTGGCCCCGCCACTGAAATGCGGCAGGTGTTGCTCCTCGGACAAGGCAACGTCATGGGCGGCATAGACGACTTGTGCGGCGCTGCCCGCGGCAGAGGCAAGCAGTTCGATCAGGCTGTACGGCTCCAGGCGCGTTCCGGCATCGAGCAGTACGGTCCATTCGTCGTCGCACCCTGGCATTCCGTTCGCCGATGCCGACCCGCTGGGACCGGACCAGTGCAACCCTTCGCCCAGTTCCGCAGGGTCGCAGGGGGGATCGATATCGGCGTGGACGACGATGCACCGTGGCTGCAGCCAGCCGGCGCCCAGGCTGTCCAGGGTGTCGGCAATCGATTCTGCGCTTCTTCCCCGGGCGAAGAGGTGAACGGTGGGGGGCCGCACCACACCGCTGCCCACCAGTTCGGCGCAGATGTCGCTGTGGACCTCGCTCGGCGCAGCCTTGGTCTTCCACAGCGCATACCCCTTGCACAAGGCCTCGGTGGCCTGCTCGTCCGCGCGGCGAGCGCGCTCCTCGGGCGCCGCAGGCAGCAGGGGCTCCACGGCATGCAGATGCCGCGGCTGCCATCCCTGGGCGGGCTGCAGCGCTGCGGCTGCGGCCTGGGTGGCAGCAATGAAGCGGTTCAGCAATGCCGGCCCGTCGTGCAGCAGTTGTGCCACATGCTGGCGGAACATTGCAGGGCTGTATGCACGCGCATCCAGCGGCCTGTCGAGGGAGTTGGCCGCGACGCCCCAGGTGTCCAGGTCATGTCCGGGAAAGCGCTGCAACTGGTGGTCATTGGCCACATACACCACCTGGCAGCCCAGCAGGCGCGCCTCGGTGACGATGCTGCCGGCGGCGTAGGCGAACAGCACCTGCGCCGTGCCGAGCGCCTGCCAGCGTTCGCGCGTGCCGAGGGGCAACGCGGCGTGGGGCGAGACGTCACGCAAGCCCGCGTGCTCCGGCCGCAGCGTGAACCCGGGCCCCGGCAGCCGGCCCGAATACACCAGTGCCCCGGATCTCTGCTCCGAGGGATCGATCCGCTCCAGCAGTGCCGGGTCGAACCACGGCAGCGCCAGCCTGAGCGCATCCTCGTTCCATTCGGGCTGACCGGGTCGGGCACTTATGAAACGCGGCTGCGCGTAGCCCGGATCGTTCGACTGCGAGGCCAGAACCATCTGCACTTGCAGTCCCGGCAGCTCGAATTCGCCTCTGGACTCCTCCTGGATGGCGATGGGCACCAATCCGGCCAGGTAATGGGCTGCCATGGTCTGCGGGCAAAGCATCGGCGTCCACCAGTCGCCATTGACCACAGGGGCGCCCGACAGGTAGGCGGCGTAGCCGGCACGGTTGAGCTGGTGGCACAGCATATGCAGCTGGACCGTGGACTGATCCGCGTCGTGCAGCGAGCGCGGTGCGTGGATGTAGTACGGCTGGACGGGCGCGGGCTTCATGGATGCTATGGGCAATCGTGGCGCATCGGCTCTGGTTTACCCCTGCAGCAGCTTCAAGACGTTTTGCGGCAGCTGATTGGCCTGCGCGATCATGGCGGTGCCGGCCTGCTGCAGGATTTGAGTGCGGCTCAGGTTGGAGGTCTCGGCGGCGAAGTCGGCGTCCATGATGCGCCCGCGTGCGGCGGACTGGTTCTCGCTGGCCGTGCGCAGGTAGGAGATGGTGTTCTCGAAGCGGCTTTGCAGCGCGCCCAGCGAGGCGCGGCGGTCGTTCACCGCGGAGATGGCCTCATCCAGCGCCGCCAACGCCGCCGTGTTGCTCGCCGCGGCGGCCGTGTTCAGCGCACTTGCCGAGCCACCGGAAGCCACTGCCAGGAACGCATCGGCGCTGGCCAGGCTCATGTCGCCCGAGGCGATGGTGATCTGGTTGGCCGCGTCGGCGTTGGCGCCCACTTGGAACACGTAGTTGTTGGTGCCGTTCAGGATCGATTCGCCA
>NZ_ALEE01000098.1 GCF_000282995.1 Melaminivora alkalimesophila | reverse complement strand
CCCAGCGAGGCGCGGCGGTCGTTCACCGCGGAGATGGCATCGTCGAGGGCGGCGATGCGCGTCGTGTTGGCCGACGGCGCGCCCGTAGTGTCCAGGGCCGATGCGGTACCGGCGCCGAACACTGCGCCGAAGGCGGTATCGCCGCTCAGGCTGATCTCGCCGGAGCCGATGGTGATCTGGTTCTCGGTGCCCGAGTTGGCGCCCACCTGGAACACGAAGTCGGCGTTGCCATTCAGGATCTGCGTACCGTTGAACTGCGTGGCGCTGAGCATGCGGCTGAGTTCCTTGCCCAGTTCGGTGTACTCATTGTTCAGCTTGGCGATGTCGCCCGTGGTGTTCGGCGCGTTGGATGCCTGCACGGCGAGTTCGCGCATGCGTTGCAGCATCTCGTTCATGGCCGACAGGCCGCCTTCGGCCACCTGCGCCATGGAGATGGCGTCGCCGGCGTTGCGCACGGCGACGTTCATGCCGCGCACCTGGGTGTTCATGCGGTCGGCGATGGCCAGGCCGGCGGCGTCGTCCTTGGCGCTGTTGATGCGCAGGCCCGAGGACAGGCGCTGCATGGTGGTGCTCAGGCTGAGCGAGTTGTTGGCGGTGTTGCGCTGCGCGTTCAGCGAGGCAACGTTGGTGTTGATGGTCATGGCCATG
>NZ_ALEE01000097.1 GCF_000282995.1 Melaminivora alkalimesophila | reverse complement strand
GAAGCCTTGAACTATACAACACAAAAGAGCCGATAGACAAGACCGAGGTGGAAAAAATCTCTGGAGACTCTCGCCACCCCTGCCACCGCGTCCGGCCTCCAACAGGAAGGCCGCGCTGCAGCAAGACCGCAAGTATAGCCCGAAAAAACACCTCAGTGCCAGTCGCGCAGCGCCGCTTCCAGCGCATCGATGAACAGCGCCGCCACGTCGCAGCCTGTCTGCTGCTGGATCTCCTGGAAGCAGGTGGGGCTGGTGACGTTGATCTCGGTGATGCAGTCACCGATCACGTCCACCCCGGCGAGCAGCAGTCCGCGCGCCGCGAGCACCGGCCCGAGCGCCTCGGCGATCTCGCGATCCCGCGGGCCGAGCGGCTGCGCCACGCCCAGGCCGCCGGCCGCCAGGTTGCCCCGCACTTCCGTGCCCTGGGGGATGCGCGCGAGCGTGTAGGGCACCGGCTTGCCGCCGATGATGAGCACGCGCTTGTCGCCCTGGGCGATCTCGGGCAGGAATTTCTGCACCATGACGCTGTGGCGCCCGTCCTGGTTCAGCGTCTCGATGATGCTGCCGAGATTCATGGCGTCCGGCCCGACGCGGAAGATGCCGGCGCCGCCCATGCCGTCCAGCGGCTTGAGGATGACGTCGCCGTGCTCGGCGTGGAAGCGCCGGATGTCCTCAGCCGAGCGTGTGACCAGGGTCGGGCCGATGAACTCGGGAAACTCCATGATGGCGAGCTTCTCGGGGTGGTCGCGCAGGGCGCGCGGCCGGTTGAGCACGCGCGCGCCCTCGCGCTCGGCCTGCTCGAGCATGTGGGTGGCGTAGAAGTACTCGCTGTCGAAGGGCGGGTCCTTGCGCATCAGGACGGCGTCGAAGTCGGCGAGCGCTGCCGGGCGCGGCGCCTGGGCGTCGAACCATGCCGGCCCCTCCTCTCCCGTCAGCCGGAGTTCGCGCACCGGCGCACCGACGCGCCCGCCGCGCTGCCAGTGCAGGTCGCGCGGCTCGCAGGCCGCCAGGCGCCAGCCGCGGCGCTGCGCCTCGCGCATCATGGCGAAGGTGCTGTCCTTGCGGGGGTTGAATTGCTCCAGGGGGTCGGCAACGAAAAGCAGGTGCATGGGGTGTCCAGGAATGGGCGGGCGCAGGGCCCGGTTCAGCGCGCGGCGCGGGCGGCGCCTTGGCGCCCGTACTGTTGCACAAGCAGCGCCAGGCTGCCGGCGACCACGCCCCAGAAGGCGGAGCCGATGCCGGCGATCACCACGCCGCTCAGGGTGACGAGGAAAGTGATCAGCGCAGCCTCGCGATGGCTCTCGCCTGCGAGCGCGGAGGCCAGCCCGCCGCCGATGGAGCCGAGCAGGGCGAGCCCGGCGATCGCCACCACCAGCTCCTCGGGGAAGGCGGTCAGCAGGCCGGTGACGACCGCGCCGAAGATGCCGACCAGCACATAAAGCAGCCCGCAGGTGGCAGCGGCCGTGTAGCGGCGCGCCGGGTCGGGATGGGCCTCCGGCCCCATGCAGATGGCGGCAGTGATGGCGCTGAAATTGAGCGCGAAGGCGCCAAAGGGCGCGAGCACCAGGGTGGCCAGGCCGGTCATGCCGACCAGGCGCGAGACGGGCAGCCGGTAGCCGGTGGCGCGCATCACGGCCACGCCCGGCAGGTTCTGCGAGGCCATGGTGACGATGAACAGCGGCAGCGCCAGGCTCATGAAGGCCTGCAGCGTGAACACCGGCGCGGTGAAGACCGGGCGGGCCAGTTCCAGCTGCACGGCCGACCAGTGCATCTGGCCGGCCGCGGCGGCCCAGGCGATGCCGGCGGCCAAAGTCAGGACCACCGCATAGCGCGGCAGCAGCCGG
>NZ_ALEE01000096.1 GCF_000282995.1 Melaminivora alkalimesophila | reverse complement strand
CGGCAGCCGGCGCGCCAGCAGGTAGGCGAGCAACATCGCCAGCACCAGCGGCAGCGCCGTCTGCAGCGCGGCGAAGGCCTGCATGCCAAAGCGCGCCAGCACGCCGGCCAGCAGCGCCGAGGCGATCTCCATGGGGATGCGGTTCATCATCCGCTCGAACCAGCCGGTGGCGCCCGCCAGCGTGATGAGCAGCGCGCAGGCGATGAAGGCCCCGACCGCCTCGCCCATGCCGAAGCCGCCGGTGGCGCCGGCCGCTGCCAACACGGCCGCGCCCGGGGTGGACCAGGCGACCATCACCGGCTGGCGCAGGATCAGCGAGGGCAGCAGCGAGCACAGCCCCATGCCCAGGCCCAGGGCCCACATCCAGGAGGTGATCTGCGCGGGCGTGGCGCCGAAGGACTGGGCCGCCTGGAACACCAGGGCGACGGAGCTGGTGAAGCCGACCAGCACGGCGACGAAACCCGCCGTGGCGGCCGACAGGCTCAGGTCTCGGAAGAAGCGCATGGCGCACGATTGTGGCACCGGCTGCGAGACGCCCGCAGCGTCCGGCGCGACAGCCGGCTGCCCCTCAGATCTCCACCATCGAGCCCAGCTCGACCACCGCATTGCTCGGCAGGTTCAGGAAGTCCGCGGCTGCGCTGGCGCTGCGGTGCATCTGGGCGAACAGGCGCTCGCGCCACGGCGCCAGGCCGGCGCCCGGGGTGGGGATGACGATGTCGCGCGACAGGAAGTAGCTGGTCGCCATGGGTTCAAGCGCGATGCCGCGCCCGGACAGCAGGCCGAGCGCACGCGGCAGGTCCGGGCTGTTCTTGAAGCCGTAGTGCAGCGTGATGCGCCAGCAGCCATGCCCCAGCGGCTCCGCCTCCAGCCGGCGCTGCATGCCGATCCAGGGGACCTCGTGGTTGCGCACGGTCACGAACAGGTTCTGCTCGTGCAGCACCTTGTTGTGCCGGAGGTTGTGCAGCAGGGCGTTCGGCACCACGCCCGGCTCGGCCGTCAGAAACACGGCGGTGCCCGGCACGCGCGCCGGCGGGCTGGCGAAGACTGCATCGAGGAAGGACGGCAGGTCGACCGAGCCGCGGCGCAGGGTTTCGGCGAGCAATTCGCGGCCATCCTTCCAGGTGGTCATCAGGACGAAGATGGCAGCGCCGATCAGCAAGGGGAACCAGCCGCCGTCGAGCAGCTTGAGCAGGTTGGAGGCGAAGAAGGCCAGATCCACCGCCAGGAAGCAGCCGGTGGCCGCCAGCGCCAGGCCCAGGCGGTAGCCCCAGCCGTAGCGCAGCACGAAGAAGGTGAGGACCGTGGTGATGGTCATGTCCAGCGTCACGGCGATGCCGTAGGCCGCCGCCAGGTTGCTGGAGGAGCGAAACAGCAGCACCGCCAGCACGATCAGCCCGAACAGGCTCCAGTTGACGAAGGGCAGGTAGACCTGGCCGGTGTCGCGCGCGCTGGTGTGCAGGATGCGCAGGCGCGGCAGGTAGCCGAGCTGGATCACTTGGCGCGTGACGCTGAAGGCGCCGGTGATCAGCGCCTGCGAGGCGATCACCGCCGCGACGGTCGCCAGCCCCACCAGCGGCAGCATGAGCCAGCCGGGCGCCAGCATGAAGAAGGGGTTCCTCACCGCCTCGGGGTTGGACAACAGCAGCGCGCCTTGGCCGAAGTAGTTGAGCGTCAGCGCCGGCATGACGATGGAGAACCAGGCAATGCGGATCGGCCGGCGGCCGAAGTGGCCCATGTCGGCGTACAGCGCCTCGGCCCCGGTGACGCACAGCACGACCGCGCCCAGGATGATGAAGCTGATGCCCGGGTGCCGCCCGATGAACAGCAGGGCGTGGTGCGGACCGAGGGCGCCGAGGATTTGCGGGTGCTGCGCGATGTGCCAGCCGCCGAGGGCGGCGATGACCGCGAACCACAGCAGCATGACCGGCCCGAAAAAGCGCCCGATCCCGGCCGTGCCGCGCTTTTGCACCAAGAACAGTGCCAGCAGGATGGCCAGCGTCAGCGGGATCACGCCGCGCCGGAAGGCGGGCGAGACCACGTCCAGGCCTTCCACCGCCGAGAGCACCGTGATCGCCGGCGTGATGACGCCGTCGCCGTAGAACAGGCAGGTGCCGAAGATGCCGATGAGCAGCATCCACTTGCGCAGGCCCGGGGCCTTGTCGCGCACTGCCCGGGAAGCCAGGGCCAGCATGGCGACCAGGCCGCCCTCGCCCTCGTTGTCGGCGCGCAGCACCAGGGTCACGTACTTGAGCGAGACGATGACGGTAAGCGTCCAGAAGACGATGGACAGCACGCCAAAGACGTTCGCCTCGGTGAAGGGTACGTGGCCCGAGCCGAACACCTCCTTGAGCGTGTAGAGCACGCTGGTGCCGATGTCGCCATAGACGACGCCGACGGCCCCCAGGGTGAGGGCCGGCAGCCGACTGCGTCCTGCCTGGGTGGGAGCTGCCATGGCGCGGGGGCCGCGGGTGCGGAGCGTGCTGCGGCGCGGCTCAGTCATAGACTTCCGCGTCGGGGTCGGTGGCCTCGAGCTCGTAGCTGGCCGCCACCAGCGCCACGCGCGCCACCACGCCGTACATGTAGAAGCGGTTCGGAGCACTGGCGCCCGGGCGCGCGCCCGGCTGGGGCAGCTGCGCGCCGTGCTGGAAGGCCAGCGGCACGAAGCTCGCGCCCGGGGCGTTCAGGTTCTCGTCGGTGCCACGCTCGGCGTGGATGCGGTAGAAGCCCCCGACCACGTAGCGGTCCATCATGTAGACCACCGGCTCGGCCACCGCCTGGTGCACGCGCTCCTGCGTGAGCACGCCCTCCTGCACGATCACGTCGTGCACCGGCTGGCCGTCCTTGATGACGGCCATCTTGTTGCGCGCCTTGCGGTTCAGCCCGGCCAGCTCCTTGGCGTCGCGCACGGTCATGATGCCCATGCCGTAGGTGCCGTTGTCGGCCTTCACGACGGCGAAGGGCTTCTCGTTGATGCCGTATTCCTTGTACTTGCGCCGCACCTTGGCCAGCGTTGCGTCCACCGCGGTGGCGAGCTGCTCGATGCTGGCGTCCTCGTTGAAGTCCACGCCACGCACCGGCGTGAACAGCGGGTTGATCAGCCAGGGGTCGATGCCCAGCATCTTGCCGAAACGCTTGGCCACTTCCTCGTAGCTCTGGAAGTGGCGGCTCTTCCTGCGCACGCTCCAGCCGGCGTGCAGCGGCGGCAGCAGGTACTGCTCGTAGAGCTCCTCCAGGATGCCCGGCGGGCCAGCCGAGAGGTCGTTGTTGAGCAGGATGGTGCAGGGGTCGAAGTGCTTGACGCCCAGGCGGTGGCGGCTGCGCACCACGGGTTCGAGCACCACCTTGTCGCCGTGCGGCAGCTCGATGGTGGTGGTCTTCTTGACGTCCGGGCTGATGGAGCCGACGCGCACGTTCAACCCCGCCATGTTGAAGATGCGCACCAGCTGCGCAATGCTGGACAAGTAGAAGGTATTGCGCGAATGATTCTCGGGAATGATCAGGAGGTTGCGCGCCTCCGGACAGATCTTCTCGATGGCCGCCATCGCCGCCTGCACCGCCAGCGGCAGCATCTCGTCCGTGAGGTTGTTCCAGCCGCCGGGGAACAGGTTGGTGTCCACCGGTGCGAGCTTGAAGCCGGCGTTCCGGATGTCCACCGAGGCGTAGAACGGCGGCGTGTGCTCCATCCACTCCAGGCGGAACCAGCGCTCGATCGCCGGCATCGATTCGAGGATGCGCTGCTCCAGCTCGTTGATCGGGCCGGTGAGCGCGGTGATGAGGTGCGGAACCATGGCTGCCCTGCTCTGACGTGAAGCGGCCCATTGTAGGGAGCGGTGCCGGCCTCCCCCGTACGCACTTTTCCCGTCTTCAGCGTCGCCAGAAGGCCGGCGTGAGCAATGCCATGAAGCTCAGGATCTCCAGCCGCCCGAGCAGCATCGCGAGCGTGCACACCCAGAGCTGAAAATCGGTCAGCACGGCGTAGTTCGACGAAGGCCCGAGCAGGCCCAGCCCCGGGCCGGTGCAGTGCACGCTGGCCAGCACTGCCGAGAAGGCCGTGACCATGTCCAGGTCAGTCAGGAGCAGCACCATGCTCAGGGTGATGACGGTGGCGCCGTACATCAGCATGAAGGCCAGCACGGAGAACACCATGGGGCTCTCCACCACCCGGTTGCCCAGGCGCAGCGGCTGCACGGCGCGCGGATGCACGGCGCGCGTCATCTCGCGCCGCGCCTGCTTGAGCAGGATCAGCATGCGCACCATCTTGATGCCCCCGCCCGTGGAGCCGGCGCTGGTCGCCACGCCCGACAAGAGCAGCATGAATACCGGCGCGAACACCGGCCAGGCCAGGTAGTCGGTGGTGGCGTAGCCGGTGGTCGTGGCCACCGAGACCACGTGGAACATCCCCAGGCGCAACGCCTCCAGCGGCGCGTACATGCCCTTGGCCCACAGCAGCAGCGCCACCACCAGCCCGCCGCCCAGCAGGGCCGCAAGCGTGGCGCGCATTTCGGGGTCGTGCCACAGGCTGCGCCAGCTGCCCTTGCGCAGCGCGATGAAATACAGCGCGAAGTTGCAGCTCGCCGCCAGCATGAAGACGAAGGCGATGGTCTCCAGCAGGGGCGATGCGAAGAAGCCGAAGCTCGCATCGTGCGAGGACAGGCCGCCCAGGCTCACGGTGGAGAACATGTGCATGATCGCGTCCGCCGGCGCCATGCCGGCCAGCCAGTAGGCCAGCGCGCAGGCCAGCGAGAAGGCCACGTACACGCCCCACAGGCCCTTGGCGGTCTCGGTCATGCGGGGGGTGAGCTTGGTGTCCTTGACCGGCCCGGCGGCTTCCGCCTTGAACAGCTGGCTGCCGCCCAGGCCCAGCAGCGGCAGGATCGCCACCGCCAGGATCAGGATGCCCATGCCGCCGATCCACTGCATGAAGGTGCGCCACATGTTCACCGACAGCGGCAGTGCGTCGAGCTGCGCCAACACCGTGGAGCCGGTGGTGGTCAGGCCCGATACGGCCTCGAAGTAGGCATGGGTGAAGGACATCGGCCGCCCGATCGCCTGCATGACCATCAGCAGCGGCAGCGCGGCGAAGAACGGCGTCGCCAGCCAGACCAGGGAGACCAGCAGGATGCCGTGGCGCGGCAACAGCTCGCGCTGGTGTTCGGCCAGCCCCCACCAGAGAATGGCCGCCACGCCCAGCGTCACGGCCATGGCGAGCGCGTAGTGCGGCCACAGGCCTTCGCGCGCCACCAGCGAGGCCACGAGCGGCACGCCCAGCGTCAGCGCGAACATGGCCAGCAGGGCGCCGAGCACGCGCAGGACGGGCAGCAGGTCGGACATGGGCGGCAGGCGGGGCGGCAGCCCGCCCTAGAAGAAGGTGGCGCTGACGCGGAACAGGCGTTCCACCTCCGGCACCAGGCGCTTGTGCGGCAGGAAGAACACCACGTGGTCGCCGCTTTCCAGCACGGTATTGCTGCGCGGGATGATGACCTGCGGCTCGGGCAGCGGGGTGTCGGCGGCGGTGGCCGGGTCGGGCGGTGCATCCGGCAGGCCGCGCACGATCAGGCCCATGTGGACCTCGGGCGGCAACCGCAGCTCGTCCATGCGCCGCCCGACCACGCGCGAGGTCTTGCGATCGCCCCGCGCGACGATCTCCAGCGCCTCCGCCACGCCGCGGCGCAGGCTGTGCACCGCCTGCACGTCGCCGCGGCGCACGTAGGTCAGCAGCTCGCCCAGCATGGCCTGGGACGGCGAGAGCGCGATGTCGATCTGCGTGCCGTGCATCAGGTCGGCATAGCTGCGCCGGTTGATCAGCGCCAGCACGCGCCGCGCGCCCATGCGCTTGGCCAGCAGGCAGGCCATGATGTTGTCCTCGTCGTCGTTGGTCAGCGCGAGGAACAGGTCCACCTCCTCGATGGCCTCGCCGCCCAGCAGGTCCTCGTCGGTGGCGTCGCCCTGCAGCACCAGCACGTCGGACGGCAGCTCGGCGGCCAGCGCGATGCAGCGCTCGGTGTCCTTTTCCACCAGCTTGAGGTGAAAGCGCCCCTCGCCCGCCAGCTGGCGCGCCAGGCGCAGCCCCACGCGCCCGCCGCCGGCGATCATGATGCGGCGCACCGGCCGGGCGGGCCGACCCTGGCGGCGGTGCAGCGCCGCCAGGATCTGCGCCACGCGCTCGCGCCCGGCGAGCACGAACACCTCGTCCAGCGGCTCCACGCGCGTCGCGCCATCGCAGGGCACGAAGCGGTCGGGCTCGTCGGGAAAGCGCCGGTAGATGGCGACGATGCGCATGGCGACGTCGGGCGCGGACTCGCGCATGGCGCTGATCGGCATCCCGACCAGCGGCGCCCCGGCGCGCGCGCGCACCGACACCAGGCAGGCGCGCCCGCCGGCGAACTGGCGCACCTGCAGCGCCTCCGGAAATTCCACCAGCTTGCCGATGTAGCGCGTGAGCGACTCCTCCGGGCAGATGATGCGGTCCACGCCAAAGCCGTCCTTGCCCAGCAGCCCGTGGCCGGCGCTGCCCCCGAAGCCCGAGGAGCGCACGCGCGCGATGCGCGTCGGGATGCCGAAGGCCATCTGCGCGACCTTGCAGCACACCAGGTTGGTCTCGTCCTGCGCGGCGCAGGCGATCAGCAGGTCGGTGTCGCGTGCGCCGGCCTCGGCCAGCACGGCCGGATCGATCCCGTTGCCGACCACGCCGCGCAGGTCGTAGCGATCCTGCAGCTCGCGCAGGCGGCGCGCATCGGTGTCGATCACGGTGATGTCGTTCTTCTCCGACACCAAGCTCTCGGCCACGCTGTGGCCGACGCGCCCTGCCCCGAGGATGATGATCTTCATCGCACCGCCGCACTCGCGCTCAGGCGCGCACGTCGCCCTCGCCCAGCACCACCCACTTGAGCGAGGTCAGCCCCTCGATGCCCACCGGGCCGCGCGCGTGGAACTTGTCGGTGCTGATGCCGATCTCGGCGCCCAGGCCGTACTCGAAGCCATCGGCAAAGCGCGTGCTGGCGTTCACCATGCAGCTGGCCGAATCCACGTCGCGCAGGAACTGCTGGGCGTGCAGGTGGTCGCGCGTGAGGATCGCGTCGGTGTGGTGGCTGCCGTAGCGGTTGATGTGCGCGATGGCCTCGTCCACGCCGGCAACCACCTTGATGCTGATGATGGGCGCCAGGTATTCCTCGCCCCAATCCTGCTCGGTGGCCTCGGCCAGCTCGGCGCCCGGCACGCCGCGCAGGATCGCCAGCGCCTCGGGGCAGCCGCGCATCTGCACGCCCTTGGCGGCATAGATCGAGCCGATCCGCGGCAGGAATTCGCCCGCCACGCCGCGCGCCACCAGCAGGCCCTCGCTCGCGTTGCAGGGGCTGTACTTGTTCGTCTTGGCGTTGTCCGCCACCTTGACGGCCATGTCGATGTCCACGGGATCGTCCACGTAGGTGTGGCAATTGCCGTCCAGGTGCTTGATGACCGGCACTTTCGCCTCCGCGCTGATGCGCTCGATCAGGCCCTTGCCGCCGCGCGGGATGATCACATCCACATACTGGGGCATGGCGATCAGCTGGCCGACGGCGGCGCGGTCGGTGGTCTCGACCAGCTGCACTGCGTGCGCGGGCAGGCCGGCCTCCTGCAGGGCCTGGGTGACGAGGCGCGCGAGTGCGCGGTTGGAGTCGATGGCCTCCGAGCCGCCGCGCAGGATCGCCGCGTTGCCGCTCTTGATCGACAGGCTGGCGGCCTCGATGGTCACGTTCGGCCGGCTCTCGTAGATCATGCCGAACACGCCGATGGGCACGCGCATGCGGCCGACGCGGATGCCGCTGGGCTGCTGCTGCATGCCCTGGATCTCGCCGATGATGTCGGGCATGGCGGCCAGCTGCTCGCAGCCCTGGGCGCAGGTCTCGATCACCCGGGGCGTGAGCTTGAGGCGATCGACCATGGGCTCGGCCAGGCCGGCGGCGCGGGCGCGCTCCAGGTCCTGGGCGTTGGCGGCGGCGAGCTCTTCGACGCCCTCGCGCAGCAGCCGCGCCAGCGCCCGCAGGGCCGCGGCCTTGGCGGCGGCGGGCGCCCGGGCCATCAGGAAGGAGGCGGCCTTGGCCTGCAGGCCGAGGGTCTGGGTGTATTCAGCGATGTTCAGCGCATTCATGGACAGGATTCTGGCGCAGATGGCATACCCTCGGCAGCACGCAGCGCGCTAACCTGTGCCCATGAGCCACACCCTTGCCCTCGCCCAACTCGACAACCTGCGCGCCGACCTGCAGCAACTGGCCGGCCAGCGCCTCAGCAACCACGCCTTCAGCCAGGCCGCCCGTGCCCAGGGCGAGCTGCTCAAGACTTTGCCGCCGCGCTATGGCGAAGTCTTGCTGGACCTGCTCGACCGCCTGGAGGCCGGCGCCCTGTTCACCGAGGAAAGCTGCTCCTTCAGCCACGGCGCGCTGGTCGACGCCCTGACGCAATGGGCGGCCAAGGCCGAGGCAGCGCTGCGGACAGCTGCCATGCGCCCTGCTTGAGGTGTCCGCTGCTGCAGCGGCATCTCCCGTCCCATGCGAGCGCCTCAGGTTTGCCCCGGCGCAGCGAGGATCCACACGTGTGTGCGCAACCGATGTCGCGTATGGCGTCTACAAATGACCGAAATTCAAGTGATTGAAAAGGACGGAAAGCCGGCCTTCTATGGGGTTCCTGCCGACATGTGGGACAGGGTGCGCGGCGCCATTGAGGAGGCTGGCGACAACGCCGCACTTGACCGCGCCATGGCCAGCGATGACGGCATCCGCATTCCCTCGGTGGTGGCTTTCGCCATCGCGGACGGAAATCACGCCCCTCAGGGCTTGGCGCGAGCACCGTGGGCTCAGCCAAGAGGCACTGGCCAAGTCCGCCGGCCTGAGCAAGCCCTTCATCAGCCAGATCGAGAGCGGGAAGCGCTCGGGGAGTGCGTCCACGCTGAAGAAGCTGGCTGCAGCGCTCGCTGTGCCGCTGGGTGCGCTGGTCTGGAGACGAGCCCGGTGCACCGATCGGGCCGGTCAGCCAGGGCGCGCCAGCCGGCCGACCTGCAGCGCCAGCCGCGCCAGCGCCTGCCAGGGCTCCTGCGGCCAGTCGGGGGCTTTCAGGCCCTTGACGATGCCGTCCACCGTGTGGGCCGATTGCAGGAGGCGCCCGAGCTGGGCCGCAGTAGCGCGCCGCAGCAAGGGCTCGAACAGACGCTCCTTCGGGCCCCAGACGCGGTTTTCGCGCAGCGCCATGGGCAGCGGCTTGCCGGCGTCCAGTGCCTCGCGGCAGCGCTTGAGGGCGCGGATGTCCTCGGCCAACGCCCAGTGCACCAGCACCGGTGCCGCACCTGCGGCCTCCAGGCCCTCGAGCATGCGCTGGGTGCGCAGCACCTGCCCGGAGAGCACCACCTCCGACAGCTGGAAGGCGTCGTAGCGCGCCACGTTCAGCACGGCCGCCTCGATGGCGCCGGCCGGCAGCTCCCCGGGCGGGTGCAGCAGCGCCAGCTTGGCGATCTCCTGGTGCGCCGCCAGCAGGTTGCCTTCCACCTGGTCGGCGAAGAACTGCAGCATGTGCTGGCCGGCCTCGCCGGCGGGCACGCGCTGGCCCTGCGCCGCCAGCCGGCGCGCGATCCAGGCGGGCAGCTGCGCACGCCCCACAGGGTCGATCTGGACGGCCACGCCGGCGCCTTCGAGCGCCGTGAACCAGGCGCTGGCGCGCGCCGCCTTGTCCAGGCGCGGCAGCACGACGACGGTGAGCACGTCTTCGCTCGCGGGCGCGCGCTCGGCCAGCTGCTGCAGTGCGGCCGAGCCGTCCTTGCCCGGCTTGCCCGAAGGGATGCGCAGCTCCAGCAGCTGCCGCTCAGCGAACAGCGACAGCGACCCCCCGGCGGCGAGCACGCCGCTCCAGTCGAAGTGCGCGCCGGCGACGGTGAAGCTGCTGCGCTCGGTGTGGCCGGCGGCACGCGCGGCGGCGCGGATGGCGTCCAGCGCCTCCTGCTGCAGCAGGGGTTCGTCGCCGTGCAGCACGTACAGCGGGCGCAGGCCCTGCTGCAGGTGGGCGTCCAGCTGGGCGAGCGGCAGGTGCATGGCTTCGGTCGGGGCGCTCCGGCAGGCGTCGGCCGCCGCTCACGCCCCCGGCGCGCGTGCGGCCGCCAGGCGGCGCAGCAGCTGCTGCACAAGGTCGGTCTGCATGTTGCGAAACAGCAGCGCCTCCTCGCCTTCCTTGGACAGGGCGATGGTCTCGTTGTAGCTGATGTCGCGCGTCTGCGCGATCTCGGTGGGGGCGATCCATTCCTGGCCGTCGCGCCCGCGCAGCCGAAAGCGCAGCCGCAGGCGCAGCTGCAGCTCGCGCACCTGGCCGGTGGCGTTCTGGCCGACCACCACACGCTCG
This sequence comes from Melaminivora alkalimesophila, assembly GCF_000282995.1. Lineage (GTDB taxonomy): Bacteria > Pseudomonadota > Gammaproteobacteria > Burkholderiales > Burkholderiaceae_C > Melaminivora > Melaminivora alkalimesophila. The sequence goes on along the minus strand of NZ_ALEE01000096.1, from coordinate 6,292 downwards.
CGCTGCTCGGACAGGAATTCCAGCACCGCCTCGGCCTGGGGCAGTTGTGCGGGCTCGCTCAGCAGGAGCAGGTCGCCGCCGGCGCCGACCAGCGTGCGGCGCAGTTCGCGCACCAGCTCGGACCCCGCCTCGGCCTGCACGTAGAGCGAGCGAAAGGCGAACTGCGGCACGCCACGCAGGCGAAAGCCGCACGCCGCCAGCGGCGCCGCAGCCAGCAGGGTGAGCAACAGGGTGCGCTTGCGCATGGGTGTCCTCTTGGCCTCAGACCACCACGTTGACCAGGCGACCCGGAACCACCACCACCTTCTTCGCGGTGCGGCCCTCGGAGAATTTCTGGAATTCCTCGCTCGCCAGCGCTGCCTGCTCGATCGCCGCCCGGTCGGCGCTGGCAGGCACGCGCAGCGCGCCGCGCAGCTTGCCGTTGACCTGCAGCACCAGCTCCAGTTCGTCCTGCACCAGCGCGCCGGGGTCCACCTGGGGCCAGGGCGCATCCAGCAGGTCGCCGAGCTGGCTGGCGTAGCCCAGCTGCTCCCACAGCACGTGCGTGAGGTGCGGCGTGGCAGGGTAGAGGGCGCGCAGCAGGATGCCAAAACCCTCGATCAGCGCCACTTGGGCGCCCGCATCGGCGTGGTCCTTGAAGCCCTCCAGCGCGTTGAGCATCTTCATGCAGCCCGAGACCACGGTGTTGTACTGCATGCGTTGGTAGTCGTAATCCACCTGCTTGAGCACCGTGTGGATCTCCAGGCGCAGCGCGCGCGCGGCCGGGCCGAAGGCAACGTCCGCCAGGCTGGTGGCACCGGCGACGCTGGCCAGCGCCGCATCCTTGTCCAGCGCCGCCAGCCGGTGGCCGAAGGCCCACACGCGGCGCAGGAAGCGGTGGCTGCCCTCGACCGCGGCGTCGTTCCACTCCAGGGTCAGCTCGGGCGGCGCGGTGAACATGGTGTAGAGGCGCGCGGTGTCGGCGCCGTAGCGCTCGATCAGGTCCTGCGGATCGACGCCGTTGTTCTTCGACTTGGACATGGTGCCCACGCCCTCGTAGTCGATGGGCGTGCCCACGGGCAGCAGGCCGTCGCCGCTGTCCACGGCGTGCTTCAGCCGCGCGCCGACGACCTTGCCGTCCTCGCCCAGCACGTGCTCCACGTCGTGCGGCCAGAAGTATTCCTTGGCGCCGCGCGCTGTGCGGCGGCTGTAGATGTGGTTGAGCACCATGCCCTGCGTGAGCAGGCGCGTGAAGGGCTCATCGACCTTGACCAGCCCCAGGTCGCGCATGACCTTGGTCCAGAAACGCGCGTACAGCAGGTGCAGGATGGCGTGCTCGATGCCACCGATGTACTGGTCCATCGGCATCCAGTAGTCCGTGCCACCGCCGACCATGCGCTCGTGGTCGTTCGCGTCGCAATAGCGCATGAAGTACCAGGACGAGTCCACGAAGGTGTCCATGGTGTCGGTCTCGCGCCGCGCCGCCTTGCCGCAGCAGGGGCAGGTGACGCCGGCGTGGAATTCCTCCGAGTGCACCAGCGGGTTGCCCGAGCCATCGGGCACCAGCCCTTCGGGCAGCACCACCGGCAGGTCCTGTTCCGGCACGGGCTGGGCGCCACAGTCCTCGCAGTGGATGATGGGAATCGGCGTGCCCCAGTAGCGCTGGCGCGAGATGCCCCAGTCGCGCAGGCGCCAGGTGGTCTTGAGCTCGCCCAGTCCCTTGGCTTCGAGCGCGTGCGCCACCGCCGCCACGGCCTCCTGGTGGCCCAGGCCGCTGAAGTTGTCGGAGTTGATGGTCACGCCGCGCTCCTTGTCGGCGTACCAGTCCTGCCAGCGATGGAAGTCGAATTCCTCGCCATCGACCAGGATCACCTGCTTGATCGGCAGGCCGTATTTGAGCGCAAAGGCGAAGTCGCGCTCGTCGTGCGCCGGCACGCCCATGACGGCGCCGTCGCCATAGCCCATCAGCACGTAGTTGCCCACCCACAGCGGGACCGGCTCGCCGGTGAGCGGATGCGTGACGACCAGCCCCGTGGGCATACCGGCCTTCTCGCGCGCGGCGAGCTCCGCCTCGGTGGTACCGCCCTTCTTGCATTCCTCGATGAAGGCGGCCAGCTGCGGGTTGCCGGCCGCGGCGTGCAGCGCCAGCGGGTGCTCGGGCGCCACGGCGCAGAACGTCACCCCCATGATGGTGTCGGCGCGCGTGGTGAAGACGTACATGCGGCCGTCCCCGATCAGCGCGCCGTCGGCACCCCGGATGTCGTGCGTGAAGGCAAAGCGCACACCGCTGGACTTGCCGATCCAGTTCTCCTGCATCACGCGCACCTTGTCGGGCCAGCCCGTGAGCGTCGCCTTCTCGCCGCCCAGCTGCACGTGGTCGAGCAGCTCCTGCGCGTAAGTTGTGATCTTCAGGTAGTAGCCCGGGATCTCGCGCTTCTCGACCGGTGCGCCGGTGCGCCAACCCTTGCCGTCGATGACCTGCTCGTTGGCCAGCACCGTCTGGTCCACCGGGTCCCAGTTGACCACCTGGGTCTTGCGGTAGGCGATGCCCTTTTCCAGCATCTTCAGGAACAGCCACTGGTTCCACTTGTAGTACTGCGGGTCGCAGGTGGCGACCTCGCGGCTCCAGTCGATGGCCAGGCCCATGGCCTGCATCTGCCGCTTCATGTAGGCGATGTTGTCCCAGGTCCACTGCGCCGGCGGCACCTTGTTCTTGAGCGCCGCATTCTCCGCCGGCAGGCCGAAGGCGTCCCAGCCCATGGGCATCAGCACGTTGTAGCCCTGCATGCGCAGCTGGCGCGTGAGCATGTCGTTGATGGTGTAGTTGCGCACGTGGCCCATGTGCAGCTTGCCGCTGGGATAGGGCAGCATGGAGCAGGCGTAGAACTTCGGTTTGGAAGCGTCCTCGGTGACGCGGTAGGCGTCGCGGGCGTTCCAGTGGGCGTGCGCGGCGCGCTCCACCTCGGCGGGGTTGTACTTGTCTTGCATGGCGGGAAGAGAGGGGAATCCGGACACCGGGCGGCGGGACGCGGTGCGTGGCAGGCCGATTCTAGGGCGCGCGCCCCGCGCGCCTGCGGCCTGTCGGCTCAGCCATTGAGGCCGAGCACGTCGAACATGTCGAACAGGCCGGCTTCCTTGCCGGCCAGGAAACGCACGGCGCGCAGGCTGCCCTGGGCGTAGCCCTCGCGGCTGCTGGAGCGGTGGGAGATTTCCACGCGCTCGCCGGTGCCGGCAAACAGCACCGTGTGGTCGCCCACGATGTCGCCGCCGCGCACCGTGGCAAAGCCGATGGCGTTCGCCGGGCGCTCGCCGGTGTGGCCGTAGCGCTCGTAGACCGCGCGGTCGGCCAGGCGCGTGCCCTGCGCCTCGGCGATGACTTCGCCCATCTTCAGCGCCGTGCCCGAGGGCGCGTCCACCTTGTGCTTGTGGTGCGCCTCGATGACCTCGATGTCGTAGCCCTGGTCGAGCGCGCGCGCCGCCATCTGCAGCAGCTTGAGCGTGACGTTCACGCCCACGCTCATGTTCGGCGCGAGGACGATCGCCACCTTGTCGGCCGCAGCCTGCAACTCGGCCTTCTGGGCCTCGGAAAAACCGGTGGTGCCGATCACCATCTGCACGCCGGCCGCGGCGCAGGCGGCGGCGTGCGCCAGCGTGCCCTCGGGGCGCGTGAAGTCGATCAGCACATCGGCATCGGCCAGTCCGGCCTGCAGGTCGCTGGTGATGGCCACGCCGCTGCTGCGGCCCAGGTGGGCCAGCGCGTCCTGACCCAGCGCCGGGCTGCCGGGAATGTCCAGCGCGCCCGCCAGGCGGCAGTCGCTGCTGGCGGCGATCGCCTCGACCAGCATGCGGCCCATGCGGCCGCTGGCGCCGGCGACCGCGACGCGGCGAAGGGAGGGGGAAGAGGCACTCATGTCGGCAGGGGGTAGTGAACGGGGACAGGGAAGCGGAGCCGCGGGCGCCGCCGGGCGGCCCTGCCCGCCTGGATTCAGCGCGGCGCGGATTCCAGCGGCGGGTAGCTGGTCGGCGGAGGCGGCGCGGGCGGCTCGGCCTCCAGCGGCGGCGCGGTGTCGGGCTGGGTGGGGTGGCGCGCCAGCTGCGCCTCGGTGGCTTCCAGCACCGGCACCGCCCGCCTGGAGGCCTTGGAAGCCAGCGAGGCGACGAATTCGGCCTCGCTCGGCATCTCGTCGCCCTCCACGCGCTCGAGCACGTTGTCCCGGAAGAACACGGTCAGGCGGCGCGACTGCACTTCCACGCCCGGTCGCTTGAGCGTGAACACGTACTCCCAGCGGTCGGCGTGAAAGACGCTCGCCAGCAGCGGCGTGCCGAGGATCTCGCGCACCTGCTGGCGGCCCATGCCGGGCTGCAGCGCCGCCACCTGCTCGCGGGAGATGAAGTTGCCCTGCACCACCTCGACCTTGTAGGGCGTGACGGCGCCGACCACGCGGTGCGCCGTGTCCGCACAGCCGGACGCTGCGGCGCCGAGGAGCAGGGCCGCGCCGAAGCGCACGAGCCAATGGGCGGAAACAGGCATGGAAATAGGCATGGCGATATGATCCAGACGATTGTAGCGGCAGGATTTTTCAGGCCTTCGCGCGCAGCCACCTCCTCACACGACTGGCACACGAAAGGGCAGGGATGAAGCACATCGAGGAACTCAAGAGTACGGGCCTGAAGGCCACCCTGCCGCGTCTGAAGATCCTGCAGATCTTCCAAAGTGGCGCCCAGCGCCACATGACGGCCGAGGATGTGTTCCGCGTGCTGCTGGACGAGCGCTCCGACATCGGCCTGGCGACCGTCTACCGCGTGCTCACGCAGTTCGAGCAGGCAGGCATCCTGCTGCGCAGCAACTTCGAGGGCGGCAAGTCGATCTACGAACTCAACGAGGGCGAGCACCACGACCACTTCATCTGCACCGTGTGCAACAAGGTCGAGGAGTTCTACGACCCGGAGATCGAGCGGCGCCAGCAGCTCATCGCGCGCCAGAACGGCTGGGTGGTGCGCGACCACTCCATGGAGCTCTACGGCCAGTGCGCCGAGTGCGCCGCCGCGGCCGAGCAACAGGCCTCCACGCCGCGCAAGCCGGGTTGAGGCCGGGCCTTCAGGCCCCGCCCTGCTCCATGGCGCGGCGGTGGCGCTCGACGAATTCCTGGTAGGTGTCGATGCCGCGCAGCTGCAGGATGGTGTTGCGCACCGCCGCCTCGACCAGCACGGCGATGTTGCGCCCCGCCACCACCTGGATGATCACCTTGAGCACCGGCACGCCCAGCACGTCCTGCGTGAGCGGCTCGTAGGGCATGCGCTCATAGTCGCGCTCCAGGGTTTCCTTGCGCACCAGGTGCACGATGAGCTTGAGGCGCATGCGCCGGCGCACTGCCGATTCGCCGAAGATCGCGCGGATGTCCAAAAGGCCGATGCCGCGCACCTCCAGCAGGTTCTGCAGCAATTCGGGGCACTTGCCCTCGATGGTGGTCTGGTTGATGCGGTACAGGTCGACCGCGTCGTCGGCCACCAGGCCGTTGCCGCGCGAGATCAGCTCCAGCCCCAGTTCGCTCTTGCCCAGGCCCGATTCGCCCGTGATCAGCACGCCCAGGCCCAGGATGTCCATGAACACGCCGTGCATGGTGGTGCGATCGGCAAAGTGCTTGGACAGGTAGGCGCGCAGCACGTCGCTCACGAAGGCGGCCGATTCGTGCGTGGCAAACAGCGGGATCTGCGCCCGCTCGCACATGGCGAGCAGCTCCGCGGGCGCCTCCTGGTCGTCCGAGAGCACCAGCACCGGCGGCTCGAGCGTGACGATGCGCGCGATGCGGCGCTCGCAATCCTCGGGCGTGGCGTTGCACAGGTAGCGGATCTCGCGCTCGCCCAGGATCTGCACCCGGTAGGGATGGATGTAGTTCAGGTAGCCGACCAGGTCGGCGCCCGAGCGCGCGGCGCGCACCGCGACCTCGGCGAAGCGCCGCTCGGAGGCGCCCAGCCCGGCGATCCAGCGCCACTTGAGCAGCGCGCGGAATTCCTCGAACAGGACGTGGGCGCTGACGACGTTGGGTTTCACGGCAACCGTCCCGCGGGCGCAGCCGGGCCGCTCAGTCGCCCGCCGGGGCCGGCCGGGCGGGCTGCCACTCGGCGATCATCCGGTGCAGCTCGGCCGCATCGCCGCAGGTCTTCAGGCGCTCGCGCAGCGCGCCGTCGCTCAGCAGCTCGGCGATCTCCGAGAGGATCTCCAGGTGCTTCTGCGTCGCCGCCTCGGGCACCAGCAGGAAGATCAGCAACACCACCGGCTGCTCGTCCGGGGCGTCGAAGCCGATCGGCTGGG
>NZ_ALEE01000095.1 GCF_000282995.1 Melaminivora alkalimesophila | reverse complement strand
GGCTGGGCCAGCTGGAAGACGGCCGCCATGGGCGACTTCAGGCCCTTGATGCGCCCGTGCGGGATGGCCACGCCGTGTCCCAGCCCGGTCGAGCCCAGGCGTTCGCGCGCGAACAGGCTGTCGGTGATCAGGGCACGCGACAGGCCGTGCTGGCTCTCGAACAGCAGCCCCGCCTCCTCGAAGGCGCGCTTCTTGCTGGTGGCGTCGACGCTCACGAGCACATGGGCGGCGGGCAGGATGGAAGCAAGTCGGTTCATGGTCGGTGAGCAGGGATTATGCACCCCTTAAGCGATAACCCTAGGAGTGTATCGAGCAGCAACAAAAAACCGCCCGGGCGGGCGGTTCGCGAACCGGCCGGTGGCCGGGCTCCGAGGGGCGGCGTCAGGCCATCGCGGCGGCCGCCTGCAGCGTCGCGCGGCGCACGCGCGGCTGATGGTCCTGCACCCGGTCCTTGTAGCGCACCACCACCCGGTCGAGCTTGTCCATCATCTCGTCGATGGCGGCGTACAGGTCGGCGCGCATGCTCTCGACGAACAGATCGCTGCCCTTGACCCGCAGCGTGCACTCGGCCCGCTGGCGCCGGTCTTTTTCCTTCTGCTTTTCTACCGTGAGGAGGACCTTGACATCGACCACCTGGTCGAAGTGGCGCGTGATGCGCTCGAGCTTGGTGGTCACGTAGCTGCGCAAGGCCGGGGTCACTTCCAGGTGGTGACCGCTGATCGTCAAGTTCATGGGCGAAATCTCCTGCGTCTCACAGTTGAGGAAGGCCGCCGCCGGTCGGTGCTCGGCCGGGCGGCCGGGGGAACTTGAATGCTGCCGGATGGCTTGCACTATGCGCGCCGGCCCCGTCCTTGGCAATGCGTTCCCCGTGGGCGTGCACGGGCTCTGCTCCCCAGGTGCCAAGAGCGGAGAAAGCCTGCACAATGGGCGGATTGCCTGGCGCCTGCCCGCCTTGCTGGGCACGCGGCGGCGCCCTGGGCGCGCAGCTGGCTAGAATGCCGCGCCCCCGGGACGCACCGGCGGCCTGCCTTCCCCGTATCCGCCCACCGGGCCGCGCGCCCCGACCGCCATGAGCCAGTCGCCTTCCCCCGCCCCCTTGCACACCTCCAACCTGGCCTCGCTGCCGCTGCTCGCGCGCGGCAAGGTGCGCGACAACTACGCCGTGGGCGAGGACCGCATCCTGATGGTGGCAACCGACCGCCTGTCGGCCTTCGACGTGATCATGGGCGAGCCGATCCCGGGCAAGGGCGCGCTGCTCACGCAGATGGCGCTGTACTGGTTCGAGCGCCTGGGCCACATCGTGCCCAACCACCTGACGGGCGAGGCCCCCGAGAGCGTGGTCGCACCCGAGGACCTGCCGCAGGTGCAGGGCCGCTCGATGCTGGTGCAGCGCCTGCGGCCCCTGCCCATCGAGGCGGTGGTGCGCGGCTACCTGGCGGGCAGCGGCTGGAAGGAATACCAGGAGTCGCGCTCGGTCTGCGGCGTGGCGCTGCCGGAGGGCCTGACCAACGCCGCCCGGCTGCCGCGCAGCATCTACACCCCGGCCGCCAAGGCCGCGGTGGGCGAGCACGACGAGAACATCAGTTTCGAGCGCACCGTCGAGATGGTCGGGCCGGAGCTGGCGGCGCAGATCCGCGACGTCTCGATCGCCCTGTACGAGGCGGCGGCGGCGATCGCGCTGGACAAGGGCATGATCATCGCCGACACCAAGTTCGAGTTCGGCCTGGACCCGACCGGCCGGCTGGTGCTGATGGACGAGGTGCTCACGCCCGACAGCTCGCGCTACTGGCCCGTGGAGGGCTACGAGCAGGCGCTGGCGGCCGG
>NZ_ALEE01000094.1 GCF_000282995.1 Melaminivora alkalimesophila | reverse complement strand
CTGGCGGCCGGCGAGAACCCGCCGAGCTTCGACAAGCAGTTCGTGCGCGACTGGCTGGAGCAGGCACAGGTGAGCGGCAAGCCCTGGAACAAGACCGCGCCCGCGCCGCGCCTGCCGCGCGAGGTGATCGAGAAGACCGCCGCCAAGTACCGCGAGGCGCACGAGCGCCTGCTGGGCTGAGGGCCGGCCCGGGCGCCCCTACTGCGGCAGCATGGGCGGGTCGTCGTCCGCGATCGGCGGCTCGCCCCATTCCTCGGCCACGAAACGCAGCAGTGCGCGCCCGTCGGCGCCGCGCAGCTCGAGCTGCCGCCCTTCCTGGAAGAAGGCCGCCGTGGCCAGCAGCCGCTCCAGGTACGCCAGCTCGCTCGTGCCCCCATCCAGGCACAGCCGCAGCCCCGACTGCAGCCCCTGAAAGCGCAGCCGCGCGCCGTCCTGCACGAACTGCAGCGCGAAGCGGTTGCAGCCGCCCGAG
>NZ_ALEE01000093.1 GCF_000282995.1 Melaminivora alkalimesophila | reverse complement strand
GGCGGCTGCCCAGGCCGGGCCCGCGCCCGGATCCCCGACGCGCACCGCCGAGCCCCGCGCCGCTGGCGCCCCGTCCATGGAATCGACCACCCTGCGCGTGGCCGTGAGCAAGGTGGACCAGCTCATCAACCTGGTGGGCGAGCTGGTCATCACCCAGGCCATGCTGGCGCAGACCAGCCGCGACCTCGACTCGGGCGTGCACCAGCAGCTGCTGGCCGGCCTGGCCGACCTGGACCGCAACACGCGCGACCTGCAGGAATCGGTCATGTCGATCCGCATGATCCCGATGTCCACGGTCTTCAACCGCTTCCCGCGCATGCTGCGTGACCTGGCGGGCAAGCTCGGCAAGAAGGTGGAGTTCGTCACGCACGGCGAGGCGACCGAGCTGGACAAGAGCCTGGTGGAGAAGATCACCGACCCGCTCACGCACCTGGTCAGGAACAGCTGCGACCACGGCATCGAGCTGCCCGCCGAGCGCCTGGCGGCCGGCAAGCCCGAGTACGGCACGCTGACGCTGTCGGCGGCCCACCAGGGTGGCTCCATCGTCATCGAGGTGCGCGACGACGGCAAGGGCCTGTCGCGCCAGAAGATCCTTGCCAAGGCGCGCGAGCGCGGCATGCAGGTCTCCGACGACATGCCCGACAGCGAGGTCTGGAACCTGATCCTGGCGCCGGGCTTTTCCACTGCCGAGGTGGTCACCGACGTGTCGGGCCGCGGCGTGGGCATGGACGTGGTGCGCAAGAACATCGCCTCGCTCAACGGCTCGATCGAGATCGACTCGGCCGAGGGCTACGGCACGCGCGTCTCGGTGCGCCTGCCGCTCACCCTGGCGATCATGGACGGCATGTCGGTGGGCGTGGGCGAGGAGGTCTACATCCTGCCCCTGTCCTCGGTGGTCGAGTCCTTCCAGGTGAACCCGCAGGACATGAACACCGTCGCCCAGGGCTCGCAGCTCGTCAAGGTGCGCGAGGAGTACATGCCGGTGGTGGCGCTCGAGCGCATCTTCCAGGTGCCGCGCCCCGAGGGCAGCGCCACCGGCAGCAACCTGATGGTGGTGGTCGAGGCCGACGGCAGCCGCGTGGCGGTGCTGGTCGACGAGCTGCTGGGCCAGCACCAGGTGGTCGTGAAGAACCTGGAGAGCAACTACCGCAAGGTGCCCAATGTCTCGGGCGCCACCATCCTGGGCGATGGCACCGTCGCCCTGATCCTGGACACCGGCGCGCTGGTGCGGCGCGCGCGCCACTGAGCGGGCGTGCGCAGCCACCCGGGCCGCCCCGTACCGCGATGCAAGGAAGCAGTGCATGAACGCAGTGATCAGCAACCCCCGCAGCGACGCCGCCGCGCAGGCGCGTGAGTACCTCACCTTCCGCCTCGGGCAGGAGGAGTACGGCATCGACATCCTGAAAGTGCAGGAGATCCGCGGCTACGAGCCGCCCACGCGCATCGCCGGCGCGCCCCCCTTCATCAAGGGCGTGACCAACCTGCGCGGCACCATCGTGCCGATCGTGGACCTGCGGCTGCGGCTGGCCTGCGCGCGGGCGGAGTACGACAGCTTCACGGTGGTGATCATCCTGAACCTGCGCGAGCGCATCGTCGGGATCGTGGTCGACTCCGTGAGCGACGTGCTGGAGCTCGCGCCCGAGCAGGTCCGCCCGGCGCCCGACGTGGACAGCGCCATCGACGCGCAGTGCATCCGCGGGCTGGGCTCGGTCGGCGAGCGCATGCTGATCCTGCTGGACATCGAGCGCCTGATGGCCAGTGCCGACATGGGCCTGGCGGCGGACGGCTGAGGCCGGCCGGAGAGCGACACCGTGGAACTGCGCAAGATGGCCCATCGCGACGTCGCACTCCAGCGCGCGACCGTGGCGCGCCGGCTGGCGCCCGTGGAAGGCGAGGACGCCCAGGGGCGCGAGTTCGCCTGGACGCAGGCCGACTTCAAGCGCGTCCAGGGCCTGATCCACCAGCGCGCGGGCATCAGCCTGCACGATGGCAAGCACGCCATGGTCTACAGCCGCCTGTCGCGCCGGCTGCGCGAGACCGGCCACCGCAGTTTCCAGGAATACCTCGCGTGGCTGGAAGGCCACGACGGCGCCGAGTGGCAGGAATTCATCAACGCCCTGACCACCAACCTCACGGCCTTCTTCCGCGAGCAGCACCACTTCGAGATCCTCGCGGCGCTGCTGGCCAAGCGCCCTGCGGGGCCGTGGAGCGTGTGGTGCAATGCCGCCTCGACGGGTGAGGAACCCTACTCCATCACCATAACCGCGCTGGAGACGCTGGGGGCGGGCGCCTCCTTCAAGCTGGTGGCCAGCGACATCGACTCGCGGGTGCTCGAGAAGGCGGCGCAGGGCGTGTACCCGCTGGAGAACCTCAAGGGCCTGAGCCAGGAGCGGCTGCAGCGCTTCTTCCTGCGTGGCAAGGGCGCCAACGCCGGGCTGGCGCGCGTGCGGCCGGAGCTGCGTCGCCCCATCGAGTTCATGAACGTGAACCTGGTGCGCGACGACTGGCCGTTTCGCGAGCCCTTCGACGTGGTGTTCTGCCGCAACGTCATGATCTACTTCGATACCCCGACCCAGCGGCGCGTGCTGGAGCGCATCCACCGCGTGCTCAAGCCGGGCGGCACCCTGTTCGTCGGGCATGCGGAGAACTTCAGCGATTCACGCGACCTGTTCGTGCTGCGCGGCAAGACCGTGTACGAGCGCATCTGAAGCGTCTGTCCCATGAGGCCCTGGCCGAAACCATGAACCCCTTGCACGCCGGCCCCCCCCGCGGCGCCCCGGCCCACGAGCGCCGCCACGTGCCGCGCATCGCGCCGCGCAGCGCCGCCGCCGAGCCCGCTCCGGAAGTCAGCCTGGAGGCGCTGCGCGCTCGCCCGCGCCGCCCTGGCGAGGCGTCGTTTTTCTACTTCGACCACCACTTCCAGCACAACGCGGTCAAGGTGCTGCCGGGCGAATACTTCGTCGCCCGCGAGCGCATGACCATCGTCACCGTGCTGGGCTCGTGCATCGCCGCCTGCCTGTGGGACAGCCATGCCTGCGTGGGCGGGATGAACCACTTCATGCTGCCCGACGGGGACAGCGCGGAGGCCTGCGGCCGCTATGGCTCCTACGCCATGGAGCTGCTGATCAACGAGATGATGAAACTGGGCGCGCGGCGCGAGACCCTGCAGGCGAAGATCTTCGGCGGCGGGCAGGTGATGCACAACTTCACCACGCTCAACGTGGGCGAGCGCAACACGCGCTTTGTGCAGAATTACCTGGCGACCGAGCGCATCCCCATCGTCTCCGAGGACGTGCTCGACATCCACCCGCGCAAGGTCGTGTTCTTCCCCGCCACGGGCAAGGCCATGGTCAAGCGCCTGGCGCACGTACACCCCGAGGTGCTGGTCGAGGAGGTCGTGCGCGGCAACGTGGCGACCGTGGCGCGGGCCAACGCCGGCGGCTCGGTGGACCTGTTCTGAGCGGAGGCCGGGGAAATGCTGGATGGCGGCTGCGCGCGGGCGCGGCCCAGGAAGGAAAGTTGCAGCCCATGAGGAGTGGCAAGATACGCGTCGTCGTGGTGGATGATTCGGCCCTGGTGCGCAGCCTGCTGGCCGAGATCATCAACCGCCAGAGCGACATGGAGTGCATCGGCACGGCCAACGATCCGCTGATCGCGCGCGAGATGATCCGCGAGCTGAACCCGGACGTGATCACGCTGGACGTGGAGATGCCGCGCATGGACGGCATCGATTTCCTCGGCCGGCTGATGCGCCTGCGGCCCATGCCGGTGGTCATGATCTCCACGCTGACCGAGCGCGGCGCCGAGGTGACGATGAAGGCGCTGGAGCTGGGCGCGGTGGACTTCGTCGCCAAGCCGCGCGTGGGGCTGGCCAGCGGCCTGAACGAGCTGGCGGCGGACATCGTCGACAAGATCCGCATCGCCTCGGTGGCGCAGGTGCGCCGCCTGCCGGCCAAGGCCCCGGCCCCCCCCACGGCGCCCGGCGCGGCGCAGGCAGCGCCCCCGCCGGCCGCCTCGCTGCTCGGGCGCCTGTCCACCGAAAAGGTGATCTGCATCGGCGCCTCGACAGGCGGCACCGAGGCGATCCGCGAGGTGCTGGTGCACATGCCCGCCGACGCCCCGGCGATCGCCATCACCCAGCACATGCCGGCGGGCTTCACCACCAGCTTCGCCGCGCGCCTCGATGCCCTGTGCCGCATCACCGTCAAGGAAGCGGTGAACGGCGAGCGCATCCTGCCCGGCCACGCCTACATCGCCCCGGGTGGCCGGCAGTTCGCGCTCGCGCGCAGCGGCGCCAACTACGTCGCCGTGGTCGATGACGGCCCGCCCGTGAACCGCCACAAGCCGTCCGTGGAGGTGCTGTTCCGCTCGGCCGCCCAGGTGGTGGGGCGCAACGCTTTTGGCATCATGCTCACCGGCATGGGCGCCGATGGCGCGGCGGCGATGCGCGAGATGCGCGATGCCGGCAGCTACAACTACGTCCAGGACGAGGCCAGCTGCATCGTCTTCGGCATGCCGCGCGAGGCGATCGCGCACGGCGCGGCCGACGAGGTGTTGCCGCTCACCCAGATCGCCCCGGCCCTGATCGCGCGCCTGCGCGGCAGCGGCGGCGACCGGGTGCACCACCGCATCTGAAGGGGGGCCGCCCCGGCCCCGACCCCCGGCGCCTCAGGCGGACAATTCCTCCCAGCGTTCCAGCGCCTGCATCAGCAGCTCCTCGATCTCGCCGTCGCGCGCGTGCAGCGCAGCCGCGCGCGCGCCGTCGCGGGCGTAGAGGCTGCCGTCCTCCAGTTCGGCGCGGATGGCGTTCTGCTCGGCCTCCAGCGCCTCGATCCGCGCCGGCAGCTGCTCCAGCTCGCGCTGCTCCTTGTAGCTGAGCTTGCGCCGCTGCGGGGCAGGGGCCGCCGGTGCCGCAGGGCGCGCGGCGGCCTCGGGCCTTTCTTCCTTGCGGGCGGGTGCGGCAGAAGCCGCCAGCGCCCGGCTGCGCCGCGACTGCTCCAGCCAGTCCTGCACGCCGCCCTGGTATTCGCGCCAGCGCCCCTCGCCCTCGCTGGCGATGATGCTGGTCACCACGTTGTCCAGGAAGGTGCGGTCGTGGCTCACCAGGAACACCGTGCCGTCATAGCCCTGCAGCAGCTCCTCCAGCAGCTCCAGCGTGTCGATGTCCAGATCGTTGGTCGGCTCGTCGAGCACCAGCACGTTGGCCGGCCGCGCGAACAGCCGCGCCAGCAGCAGCCGGTTGCGCTCGCCGCCGGAGAGCGAGCGCACGGGCGAATGCGCGCGTGCCGGAGAGAACAGGAAATCCTCCAGGTAGCTGCGCACGTGCTTGCGCTGGTTGCCGATCTCGATCCACTCGCTGCCCGGGCTGATGAAGTCCTCCAGGGTGGCGTCCATGTCGATGGTGTTGCGCAACTGGTCGAAGTAGGCGACCTGCAGGTTGCTGCCGCGGCGCACACTGCCGCTGTCGGGCTCCAGCTCGCCCAGGATCAGCTTGAGCAGCGTGGTCTTGCCGGCGCCGTTCGGCCCCACCAGGCCCACCTTGTCGCCGCGCAGGATGGTGGCGCTGAAGTCGCGCACGACGCTGCGCTCGCCGTAGGCCTTGTTCACCCGCTCCAGCTCTGCGACGATCTTGCCCTGGTAGCCGGACTGGCGGCCCGAGTCCACCTCCAGCCGCACGCTGCCCAGCGCCTCGCGCCGCTCGGCACGGCGCTCGCGCAGCGCCTCCAGGCGGCGCACCCGCCCC
>NZ_ALEE01000092.1 GCF_000282995.1 Melaminivora alkalimesophila | reverse complement strand
GCACCCGCCCCTGGTTGCGGGTGCGCCGGGCCTCGACCCCCTTGCGGATCCAGACCTCCTCCTGCGCCAGAACCTTGTCCGCGCGCGCGTTGATGACCGCCTCCTGCGCCAGCTGCTCCTCTTTCTGGATCAGATAGCGGGCGAAGTTGCCGTGGTAGGAGCGCAGCTTGCCACGGTCGAGTTCGACGATCCGCGTGGCCACCCGGTCCAGGAAGGCCCGGTCGTGCGTGATGACCACCACCGCACCGGAGAAGGACAGCAGCAGCTCCTCCAGCCACTCGATGGAGTCGAGGTCCAGGTGGTTGGTCGGCTCATCGAGCAGCAACACATCCGGGCGCGCCACCAGCGCCTGCGCCAGCGCCACCCGCTTCTTGGTGCCACCCGACAGGGTCGCCACCTGCGCGTCGGGCGCCAGGCGCAGCTGCTGCAGCGTCGCCTCCACGCGCTGCTCCCAGTTCCATGCGTCGTAGGCCTCGATCTGCGACTGCAGCGCATCCAGATCCAGCCCCGGCGCGCCCGACAGGTACTGCTCGCGCAAGGCGATCACCGGTGCCAGCCCCTGGGCAGCGGCCTCGAAGACCGTCGCCTCGGGCGGCAGCTGCGGCTCCTGCGCCACGTAGGCCAGGCGCAATCCCTGCTGCAGCTGCAGCGTGCCGTCGTCCGCCTGCGCGAGTCCGCCCAGGATTTTGAGCAGGGACGACTTGCCGGCGCCATTGCGCCCGATGAGACCGACCCGCTCGCCTGCCTCCAGGGCGAAGTCCGCGTGGTCGAGCAGCGCCACATGGCCGAAGGCCAGCTGCGCATCCGTCAAGGTGAGAAGTGCCATTCCCGGATTATCGAACCGGGCCCTGCTGCGGCGCGCCGCAAGGCCGGCCGCCCGGCAGGTGCAAAAAAGTGGCCTGAAGCGTTGCCAAGGGTAAACCCTGGGTTATACTTGCGGTCTTGCTGCAGCGCGGCCTTCCTGTTGGAGGCCGGACGCGGTGGCAGGGGTGGCGAGAGTCTCCAGAGATTTTTTCCACCTCGGTCTTGTCTATCGGCTCTTTTGTGTTGTATAGTTCAAGGCTTCGCTCAGTTCAGCGGTCTGGTCCTTTCGGGGCTGGGTTGCGGGAAGGAGCGGCGGGTCAAGGGGGTTCTCCGGAGCCTGCAAAGACCCCAAAGTTTGA
>NZ_ALEE01000091.1 GCF_000282995.1 Melaminivora alkalimesophila | reverse complement strand
CCTCATGCGGTTGAATTTCCTATCCGTGGCCGGATATCCTCGATGAGTTCATCGAGCACCTGGCACGTCTGTGGCGCGAGGACCCCTCCCGCCGTGCGGTGTGGCATGCCATCCAGTCCACACCGGCCACCCGCGCCACGGCGGCCGCCACGGAGAAGGAGATGCTGGAGATCATCGCGGAGGTGATGAGACCACTCGCGCGTGGTGCCTCCTATGAGGAGCGGATGTCACTGGCCGGTCTGCTGGTGCACACCGTCAGCTCCCTGCTCAACTACGCGGTGCGTGACATCGGCAGCGGCCCGGAATACGACGAGGCCTTCGAGTCCATCGTCGAGGAGATCAAGCGGATGCTTGTCTCCTACCTCTTCTCCGTGGCCACCGCGTAGGTCAGGACGCACACCGCGGTGGCGTAGTCACCGTCGTGGCTGATGCTCAGGCTGGTGGTGTAGTCCCCGATGCTCCCACGCACCTGGACGTCCAGTGCGGGTGCGACATCCAGCGCCACCCGCCCCCAGCGGTCGGCGCGCACCTCGATCAGTGCCCACTGCACATCCTCCTCAGGAATCACGGGGGGCTGCCCGTAGATCGCCTGTGACCAGGCCTTGATGAAGGCCTCCTTCGCCGCCCAGCGGCCGGCCAGGTGCTCGGCGTTGCGGTTACCGGCGCGTGTCGACGCCAGACGACGCTCCCCCGCCCCGAACACATCCATGAAGGAACTGCCCGGCTGGGCGAGCTGTTCCGCGAAGGCCGGGATGTGGACGAGGTCGGTGCCAATCGAGATCATGGGTTCCTATTCTGCCTCATGGGTAGGCCCATCGGTGGGCACACGGGTGATGAACAGTGAGAAGACCAGCGCGACCACCGCAACGCAGGCGCAGGCGAAAAAGGCCGAGTTCGCCCCGTCGGCAAGCGCCGGTTCCTCCGCCACCCCACGTGACATCGCCGACTGGCTGACGGTGCTGTAGACCGCGATCATGACCGCGGTGCCGGCCGCGCCGGCGAGCTGCTGGAGGGTGTTCATGATCGCCGAGCCGTGCCCGTAGAGGTGCTTGGGCACCGATCCGAGCGCGGTGGTGATCAGCGGGCCGAACAGGAAGGCCAGTCCGATGGAGAAGATCACATGGACCGCCACCAGCATCCCCACCGAGGTGTTCTCATCCACCGTCGACAGCCAGAACAGCGAACCGACCACCGCGAGCATGCCGGCGATCACGAGCGCCCTGGGGCCACGCCGGTCGTAGATGCGGCCCACAAACGGTGAGAGCACACCTTCCAGCAGGCCGCCGGGCAGCAGCACCAGGCCGGTGACCAGCGCGGAGACCATCAGCGAACCCTGCATGTACAGCGGCAGGGTGTTCATCACACCGAGCAGCGCACCGAAGAGTGCGAGCAGCACGATGATGGAGACGGTGTAGTTGCGGATGGCCAGGGGACGCAGATCCAGCAGGGCGCGGTCCGTCTTGGCCAGGGACAGCTGGCGCCAGACGAACACGACCAGGGAGACCACACCGACAACCAGGATGATCAGTGCATTGCGTGCGGCATCCCCACCATCGAGGATGACACCGATGGAACTGAGCGCGTACACCAGACCACCGAAGGCGAGAGCCGCGAGCACCAGCGAGAACACATCGAAGGGTGTGTCGCGCGGTTCGTTGATATTGCCGATCTTCACGGCACCGAGGATGGCCGCGATTCCCACCAGCGGCACCATCACCCAGAAGATCATGTGCCAGGACGCAACACTCAGGATCACCCCGGCCACGGACGGACCGAGCCCCGGGCCCACCGCCATGACCACGGCGATCAACCCCATCACCGCTCCCCGGCGCGGGGCAGGCACCACGGTCATGGCCACCGTCATCAGCAGCGGCATGATCACCGCGGTACCGATCGCCTGAGCCACACGGGCGCCGAGCATGACCGGGAAGGTGGGTGCCAGGGCGGCGATGACGGTTCCCACCAGGAAGATGGCGGTGGCGAAGAGGAACACCGTCCGGGTGGAAAACCGCTCGAGGATCCATCCGGTGGCGGGCAGGACCACGGCCATGGTGAGCATGAAACCGGTGAGCAGCCACTGCGCGGTGTTCGCCTCGATCGAGTAATCCGCCATGATCGCCGGCAGCGCCACCGCCAGGGTGGTCTCGTTGAGCATCATCACAAACGCCGTGAACACCAGGACGGCGAGGATGAGGACGACGGGTTTGGGGATGACGGTGTTATCCGGGTTGGTCTGGGTGGAGGTCATGGAAAGACTGCGGATCCTTTCGTATCACTGGGGGTGGGAACTGCACAGGCAGGTGCGACCAGGAGATCCTATCAGCGTCCACGACAGACAACACCCGCTCCGGTGAACAGTAGGTTCACTGGAGCGGGTGTCGGGTGGATCTAACCGGGCTTATCCTTCAATCCCCGTCGGGTTGAGGACCCCGTCGACAAGCCGGGCACGGGAGTCGAGCAGCACGGCCGCCTCGATCTCACGGGCCTTGCCGGCCTGGACGCCGAGGTTGCGCTCGACGGGGCGCTCATAGAGCACACCGCCGTGCATGCCGGCGACGATGCGACGCAGGCCGGCCTCCTCGCGGGCGGTGGCGGCGGCGCGCCACTGGTCGGCGGCCTCCTCGCCACGTTCCACTCGGACAGCCTCGTAGAAGGCATCCGGGTGCACGACCGCCACCATGGCGGAGACGTGACCGAAACCGAGCGAGGTGACCAGACCGGCCTTCGGTGCCTTGGCGGACAGGTCCAGTGGCTTGCGCAGCC
>NZ_ALEE01000090.1 GCF_000282995.1 Melaminivora alkalimesophila | reverse complement strand
TGGCTTGCGCAGCCACACCAGGTGCTCGTGCCTAGCCAGTACCGGGTCCACGCAGTCCAACGCACGGTTGGCCGGGACCATACCGCAGCGCAGCACCTGGGTCAGGCCGATGAGCTGGAAGGCCGCGGCACCACCCTTGGCGTGGCCAGTCAGGGACTTCTGGGACACCACATACAGCGGGTTACCCGGGGTGCGACCGATCGCGGCGGCGATCCGCTCGTGCATATCGGACTCATTCGGGTCATTGGCGTTGGTGGAGGTGTCGTGCTTGGAGATGATCGAGATCTCATCAGCAGCAACACCCACCTCGGCCAGGGCGTGGACCAGGCGTGAATCCACACCGTCGCGGGCGGCACTGAGTGCACCCAGGCCGGGCGCCGGGATAGAGGTGTGCGCACCGTCGGCAAACGACTCGGCGAAACCGACGACACCCAGGACCGGCAGGCCCATGTCGGCAGCGAGGGAGGCGCGTGCCAGCAGGATGGTGCCACCACCCTCGGACTCGATGAAGCCACCACGGCGGCGGTCGTTGGCGCGGGAGAAGAAGCGGTGCTCGATGCCCTTGCGTTCCATCTCCGCGGAATCGGCG
>NZ_ALEE01000089.1 GCF_000282995.1 Melaminivora alkalimesophila | reverse complement strand
GGAATCGGCGGTGGCCGCCATGTCACCGAAGCCGGTGATGCCCTCCACGGACAGTGCGTCGAAACCACCGGTGACCACGAAGTCGGCCTTGCCCACGCGGATCTTGTCCAGACCCTCCTCCACGGACACCGCAGCGGTGGCGCAAGCCGCAACCGGGTGGATCATCTGGCCGTAACCACCCACATAGGACTGCATGACGTGCGCGGCCACCACGTTCGGCAGGGCCTCCTGCAGGACATCGTTGGCGCGTGGCTCGGCCAGCAGACGGTCGACGTAGATGCCGCGCAGGGATTCCATGCCGCCCATGCCGGTGCCCTGGGTGGAGGACACACGTGCCGGGTGCAGGGCTGCGAGCAGTTCAGCCGGGTCGAAACCGGAGGACAGGAACGCATCCACGGTGCAGACAATGTTCCACAGTGCCACGGTGTCGAGGTTGTCCACCATGTCGGCCGGGATGCCCCAGACGGCAGGGTTGAAGTCCTTGGGCACCTGGCCACCGACAAAGCGGGTCATGGCCATGCGGCGTGGCACGCGGATGGCGGAACCTGCCTTGCGGGTGACCGACCATTCACCATCGGCCTCGTTGTAGGAGGCGGTGGTCAGCTCCGGCTCGGAGTCCACATAGGTCAGTGCCTCCTCGCGGGACCCGACCGAGAAGGTCAGGTCATGGTCGAGGTAGACGGTGGTCAGCTCGGGGGCGAAGTTGTCGAACATGCCGTAGGCGGGCATGTCGTGGTAGCGGCGCACACCCACGCGTGCCAGGACCTCATCGTGGAAACGGTCGTAGATGTCCTCCTCGGCGATGGCCTCGTCATCGGCGTCGTACCAGCCCGGGGTGGGGTCCTCATCCCAATGGATCAGTCCCGTGGTCCAGGCCAGTTCGATGACACCGGCGGCGGACAGGTCGCCGGAGACCTCGACGTCGAAACGCGTACGGGCGGAACCGACGGGTCCGAGCTCGCCGGCACCGACGATGACCACCATGTCGTCCAACGACTGGGTGACCTGCCCGGCGAAGTCCGGGGTGGTCTGCACGATCGGGCGGTACGGGGTGGGCAGGGCCGCGATGGTGCGGGGCTTGTCCATCTCCCCGGCCGGTGCCTGTTCCAGCGCACGGGCCATCTCGGCGAGGTTGATGTCGGATTCGCCCAGGCCACCGGTGAAGTCAACGGTGATCGGAGCGTCAGCTGCCTCCTCGCGGACATCGCCGGCAACCTGCGAGATGAGCTTCTCGGCGATCTCCTCGGTGGAGTAGGTCTCCACACCGGCTTCCTCGGCGGCAGCCACGAGCGGATCATTGCCACCCATGAGGCCGGTGCCGCGAACCCACCCGATGTGGGCGTGGACCAGGGAGGTGTGTGCGCCCCAGGCGCTCTGCTCGGCATTCCAACGGGTGACCACGGCATCGAGGGCGGCCTTGGACTCACCGTAGGCACCGTCGCCACCGAAGCGGCCACGGTTGGGTGAACCCGGGATGACCACGTGCAGGCGGTGGCCGACGCGGGTATCGGCACCCAGTGGTGCCAGCCCGACGATGAGGCGTTCCACCGACCACAGCAGCAGTCGCATCTGGGCCTCGGTCTGACCACCGGCATCCGCCATGGACCCGGACACGCGCGGTGCGGCGAACGGGAACAGCAGGGTCGGGATCATCGCGGGCTTGACCAGCTTGGACTTGCCGTTGACGGTTGCGGTCTGCTCGGTGCCGATCCAGTTCACGATCGCGTCGATGTCCGCATAGGAGCTCAGGTTCGCCGGGACCACCCACAGGGCGGCTGTGCCGCGGGCGGAACGGGCGTAGAGCTTCTTGTAGAACTCCAGACGGTCGTGGTTGAGGCTGGAGGTGGTGGCCACCACGGTGGCACCACCGGCGAGGAGCTTCTCGACGATCGCCGCTGCGATCGAATTCGGCGAACCACCGGTGACCACGGCTACGTCATCGGCGTACTCCAGAGGCGAGGTGTCGCGGGCCTGCTCGGCCAGGGCGCTCAGACCGAGGTACTCGGCCTGGAGTGCCACGACCTCACCGGCGCCGGTGACATCGATATCGGCGGCATCCAGTTCGCCCAGGGCAACGCGGGGGAGGTCCTCGCGGGCGGAGGCCCAGCGGTCATCGATCTGCACCACGCGGTCGACATCGAAGCTGGGTGCGACCTGGCGTGGCCAGTCGGAACCGAGCTCACGGGAGACCAGCTCATAGAGCTCGTTGTCGGACTCGGCCTCCTCGAGGGCGGCCTGTGCGGGGGCATCCAGACCCAGCTGGGAGAGGATGGTGCGTGCGGTGGCGGCCAGGACACCGGCCCGGCCGGTGACCTGCTCGGCGAATTCACCGAGTGCCGCGGAGTCCACGACTCCCCCGGCTGCGCCACCTGCGGACGGCAGGGAGACGGCAACGCCGAGGCGGGCGGCG
>NZ_ALEE01000088.1 GCF_000282995.1 Melaminivora alkalimesophila | reverse complement strand
GGGGGCGGCGACGGCTGCCACGGCGGCGTCGATAAGCGCATCAAGCTCAGCGGCACTCGACGGTGCGGCGGGCGCCAGGGTGGCCAGGTCGCCACCGCGCAGGGAGGCTCCCTCGCGGGCACCGATGACCACCTCGGCGACGACGTGGTCGGCCCAGCCCTGGCCGAGCTGCCAGGTGCCGGTGACACGCTCGGCGATGTACGCCGGGCGCTTGCCGGTGGGGCCGGTGATACGGCGCAGCGCATCGGCTGCGGCATCGGAGAGCACCGGGCCGAAGGCCTTGTAACCCTTGGCCATCTTGGACACGGTCACCTTGAGGTCACCGAGTTCCGCGTCGGCGGCACCGTCGATGGCACCCAGGCCGAATTCCACGCCGAGGTCCAGCAGCAGCTGGTTGCGGCGGGAGGAGACACCCTCCACGAGTGTTTCGATGGAGTCGGTGGCACCCATCTGGTCAGGGCGGACCTTGGTCCAGATGGCGATGAGCATCTCGGTGGCATCAGCCGGGGTGAACTCGATGTCCTCCGGGCGTGGGCCACCGGTG
>NZ_ALEE01000087.1 GCF_000282995.1 Melaminivora alkalimesophila | reverse complement strand
CGCAGCCGGCCAGCAGCGCGGCCAGCGCCGCCAGCACCAGCGCCGACGCGGCCGCGCGCCCGCCCATCGGCCGCGCCGCGCTCAGCTCAGGACCACGCTCGACAGGCGCCGGCGGTAGGTGGCGACCGTCGGATCCTCGGGCGGGATCTGGCCGTCCTCGACCTTCGGCCGGGGCGGCTCGATGATCTCCAGGATGGCGACGTAGGCCTTGCGCGCGGCCTCGTCGTTCCAGGCCTTGTCGCGCATCAGGATTTCCAGCAGCTCGTCCATGGCGTCGGTCCAGCGTTGCTGCGCCATGAGCCAGCGCGCGCGGCCGAAGCGCGCCTCGAAGTCGCGCCGGTCGGCGGCGATGCGCGCATCGAAGGCACTCCCGTCGGCCTCGCCGGCCGGCAGGGTGGCGACGAAGTCGAGCGCATCGAGCCACGCCTTCAGCGCCCCGAGCCGGCGCGAGACCTCGGCCTTGGCGATCACCGGGGCAAAAGCCACCTTGGCGTCGTCGTCGCGCCCCATTTGCAGCAGCAGGCGCACGTAGTCGAAGCGCGCATCGTCGTTCGAGGGGTCGGTGGCGACGGCGTGCTGGAGCTTTTCCAGCGCTTCCTCGGGGTTGCCGCTGGCGAGCGCCTGCTGCGCGAGCTCCTCCTCGCCCGCTGCCTCCAGCTCCTCGGCGCTGGGCAGGTGCTTGTCCAGAAAGGCGCGCAGCTGGCCCTCGGGCTGGGCGCCCATGAAGCCATCGACGGGCTGGCCGTTCACCATCAGGATGCAGGTCGGAATGCTGCGGATGCCGAACATGGCGGCCAGCTGCTGCTCCTGGTCGGAGTCGATCTTGACCAGCTTGAAGCGGCCGGCGTACTCGACCTCCAGCTTCTCCAGCACCGGCCCCAGCGTCTTGCAGGGCCCGCACCAGGGCGCCCAGAAATCGACCAGCACGGGAACCTGCATCGACGCGGCGATGACTTCGGCTTCAAAATTCTCTACAGTGACGTCCATCATGTTCTGCGACCCTCCAGGGTGGCGCTCGGCGCGCCGGTTGGCGTGATGCGGCGATTGTCCGGCAAAGCGCGCCGCCCGCGTGCCGGACGGGCGCCCGCGGCGCCGCGCGCCTAAAATCCCGCGCTTTCATCCGGATGCACGCAGCGCGTGCCCCTCCCCCATGCAATCCATTCAGATCGGCGTGGTCATGGGCTCTTCCAGCGACTGGGAGACCATGCAACACGCAGTGGACATCCTCACGCAGTTCGGCATCGCGCACGAGGCGCGCGTGGTCTCGGCCCACCGCATGCCCGACGACATGTTCGCCTATGCCGAAGCGGCGGCCGACCGGGGCCTGAAGGCCATCATCGCCGGCGCGGGCGGCGCGGCGCACCTGCCCGGGATGCTGGCCGCCAAGACCGTGGTGCCGGTGCTGGGCGTGCCGGTCGCCAGCCGGCACCTGCAGGGCGTGGATTCGCTGCATTCCATCGTGCAGATGCCGCGCGGCGTGCCGGTTGCGACCTTCGCCATCGGAGCCGCCGGCGCGGCCAACGCCGCCCTCTTTGCGGTGGCGCTGCTGGCGGGCGAGAACGCCGCGCTGCGCGCCCGGCTGGAAGCCTTCCGCGCCGAGCAGACCGCCGCCGCACGCGCCATGCAGCTGCCCCCGGTGGCCCTGCCATGACGGCGACCGGCACGTTTCCTATCCTGCCGGGCGCAACGCTTGGCGTGCTCGGCGGGGGGCAGCTCGGGCGCATGTTCGTGCACGCCGCCCAGGCGCTGGGCTACGCCACCGCCGTGCTCGACCCGGACCCGGCCAGCCCGGCCGGGCTGGTGAGCACGCACCACCTGCGCGCCGCCTACGGCGACGGCGCGGCGCTGGAGCGGCTGGCGCAGCTGTGCGCGGCCGTGACCACCGAATTCGAGAACGTGCCGGCCGAGGCGCTGGAGCGGCTGGCGCGCACGCGGCCGGTGGCGCCGGCGGGCGCGAGCGTCGCCGTCGCGCAGGACCGCGCCGCCGAGAAGGCGCATTTCGTGCGCTGCGGCGCGCCGGTGGCGCCGCACGCCGTGATCGACGGCGACGCGGCGCTCGCCGCGGTCGATGCCGAGCGCCTGCTGCCGGGCATCCTCAAGACCGCCCGCCTAGGCTACGACGGCAAGGGCCAGGCGCGCGTGGGAAGCCGCGCCGAACTCGCCGCCGCCTGGGAGCGGCTCGGGCGCGTGCCCTGCGTGCTGGAGAAGCGGCTGCCGCTTGCGGCCGAGTGCTCGGTGCTCGTCGCGCGCGGCCGCGATGGCGCCATGGTGCACCTGCCGGTGCAGCGCAACCTGCACCGGGACGGCATCCTGGCACTGACTGAGGTCTTCGAGGGCAATGTCCCGGCCGCGCAGACGCAGCGCGCGCTGCAGGCCGCCCAGGCGATCGCGCGCCAGCTCGACTACGTGGGCGTGCTGTGCGTGGAGTTCTTCCTGCTGGAGGGCGGCGAGCTGGTCGTCAACGAGATGGCGCCGCGCCCGCACAACAGCGGCCACTGGAGCCAGGACGCCTCGGACGTCTCGCAATTCGAGCTGCAGGTGCGCTGCATGGCGGGCCTGCCGC
>NZ_ALEE01000086.1 GCF_000282995.1 Melaminivora alkalimesophila | reverse complement strand
GCGGGCCTGCCGCTGGTGCCGCCGCGCCAGCTCAGCCCGGCGGCGATGCTGAACCTGCTGGGCGACCTGTGGTTCGACGGTGCGGATGCGGATGCCGCCCCGCGCAGCCCCGCCTGGGACCGCGTGCTGGCGCTGCCCGGCTGCCACCTGCACCTGTACGGCAAGGCCGAGCCCAAGCGCGGGCGCAAGATGGGCCACCTGAACGTCACCGGCGCCACGCCCGAGGCCGTGCGCGCGACGGTCCGGCAGGCGGCCGCGCTGCTGGGCATCGACGCCTTCTGAGGCCGGCAGGGCAACCACCATGGTCCTCGACGGCACTCTGGAAGCTTCCGTGCAGGCCGGCGCGCAGGCGCTCGCGCGCGGCGAGCTGCTCGGCCTGCCGACCGAGACGGTGTATGGCCTGGCGGCCGACGCCGAGAACGACGCCGCGGTCGCGCGCATCTTTGCCGCCAAGGGGCGGCCTGCCGACCACCCGCTGATCGTGCACGTGCCGGACGGCGCGGCCGTGGCCCACTACGCCAAGGCCGTGCCGGTCTTCGCCCAGCAGCTCATCGACGCCTTCTGGCCCGGGCCGCTCACGCTGATCCTGCCGCGCCGCGCGGGCCGCGCCAGCGCCGCTGCCGGTGGGCAGGACAGCATCGGCCTGCGCTGCCCGGCGCACCCGGTGGCACAGGCCCTGCTGGCTGCCTGCGCCGCGCTGCAGCCGCCCATCTGCGGCGTGGCGGCCCCCAGCGCCAACCGCTTCGGCCGCGTCAGCCCGACCACCGCCGCGCACGTGCAATCCGAATTCGGGCCCGAGCTGCTGGTGCTCGACGGCGGCCCCTGCGAGGTCGGGATCGAGTCCACCATCGTGGACTGCACCCGGGGCGTGCCGGTGCTGCTGCGCCCCGGCGCCATTTCGCGCGCCGCCATCGAGCAAGCCTGCGGGCTGCGGCCCCTGTCGCGCGAGGAGCTGGCGGCCGACACGCCGCGCGCCTCCGGCACCCTGCTGGCGCACTACGCCCCCACGGCGCGCGTGCGCCTGATGGACGCCAAGGCCCTGCAGACCGGCCTGGACCTGCTGGGCGCCGACGCCGCGCACCTGGCCGTCTATGCGCGCACGCCGCTGCGCAGCGCCTCCCGGCAGGTGCTGCTGCAGCCCATGCCCAGCGACCCGGCGCAGGCCGCGCACGAGCTGTTTGCGCGCCTGCGCGACTTCGACGACGCCGGCGTGCGCCTGATCTGGATCGAAACCCCGCCGGAAGATGCCGCCTGGGAAGGCGTGCGCGACCGGCTCATGCGCGCCGCTGCCGCGGCCTGAAGCCCGCGGGCCCGGCGCGCCTCGTTAAACTCTGTCCCACATTTCTTGCGGAGAACCCCATGCCAGCAAATTGGATGCGTCGCAGCTTCGTGGCGGCGGCCTGCACGGCGGCGGCGCTGCTCGCCGCCTGCGGCTCCAGCTCCACCGAATCGGCCCTGCGGCCGGAGCGCCTGATCGCCTTCGGCGACGGCTTCGTCGACGTGGGCCAGAAAGGTGCGCGCTACACCGTGAACGACGGCAGCGTGAACACCTGGGCGCTGCAGATCGCCGCGCACTACGGCGCCAGCCTGCAGCCGGCTGCCGCCGGGGGCTTCGGCTACGCGCAGGGCAATGCACGCGTGAGCGCCTCGCCCGACGCCGCCGGCGACCCGGCCACGCCGACAGTGACCCAGCAGATCGACCAGTTCCTCACTTCCCAGGGCTTTGCGCCGGGCGATCTGGTGGTGGTCAGCGCCGGTGTCTCCGACATCATCGCCGGCATGGCGGCGCTGCGCAGCGGCGCCCAGACCGAAGAGCAGTTCATCGCCAGCTCGCGCCAGGCCGGCGAGCAGCTCGCCGCCCAGGTGCACCGCCTGGTGCAGGCCGGCGCCGGCCACGTGGTGCTGACCGGCACCTACGACCTCGGGCGCTCGCCCTGGGCCAAGGCCATCGACGCGCGCGACGTGCTCAGCCGCGCCAGCATGGCCTTCAACCAGGGCCTGCTGGTGAACGTCGAGGACCTGGGCAAGTCCGTGCTCTACATCGACACCGCCTACTACGTGAACGTCTTCGAGGGCTCGCCCAGCGCCTACGGCTTCAACGAGGCCAACACGCCCGTCTGCACCTCGGTCGACCCGGGCCCGGGCATCGGCATCGGCGCCGGCGAGGTCAACTCGGCGTTGTGCAACACCGGCACGCTGCTGCCGGGCGCCAACGCGGACCTCTACGTGTTCGCCGACAAGGTCTACCTCACGCCCGCCGCGCACCGCCGCCTGGGCGACTACGCCTACGACCGCCTGCGCCAGCGCTGGTGAGCCCGGGCCCCGGCGCCCGCTCCATCCCGCCGCTTCACCCACGGAAAAACGGCCGGCCTCCTTGAGGGAAGCCGGCCGTTGAGCCTTCGACGGCGCCTGAAAAACGCCGTCCAGCCGCGCTCAGCGCCAGCCGGCCCGCTCCAGGTCGCGGATCACCATGTCGCCCATCAGCTGGTGCGCGTAGGGCGTGGGGTGGAAGGAGTCCGAGAAGGCGAAGGTCTTCCACCAGTTCGCCCCGCCCGTGGCGCCCGCCGGCGGGGTCATCTGCGAGAGTGCGCTCGCCGTGCAGGCGCGCATGTCGTAGGTGGGAAGGCCGCTGCCGTCCACGCCCGTGACCGGGCAGGCCGGGCGCCGCACGTCGGTGTAGCCGTACTCGGCCGGGCGCGTGTACTGGTCCTTGAAGGCGCCGTAGAAATCCACCACCCGCACCGCGCCGACGCCCGCAAATTCGGCCGCCAGCCGGGCGTTGAAGGCCTGCACCCAGGCATCGAACAGGGCCTCGGCCTGGGCCGCCGCCGCTTCCCCGCGCGACTGGGCGATCGAGCCCAGCACCATGCGGAACTTCGGCGTCAGCGTCACGCCCGGCATGTTCAGGATCGACACGTGGCGTGCGCCCCTGTCGAGCGCGTGCGTGCGGATGGTCTCGGCAAAGCGCACCGCCAGCGCCTGCATGTAGGCGCCGCCCGCCTGCGCCGCGCCCTCCGTGCCGCCGGCCAGGAAACGCTGCACCGCCCCGGCGTCCAGCAGCGTGCCCAGCAGCGCGGCGTAGCTGGCGCCGCCGTCCACCAGCAGCAGGTCGCCCTGCCCGTAACCGTTGACCCCCGCGTCCTTGAGCTGCTGGATGATCGATTGCGGCGCGGTGGGCGCGCGCGTGAAGTTGATCGCGCCGCCGGCCACGGCGTAGTTCGTGCACGAGGCGTCGTTCGCAAAGCCCGTGGGCGTGGCCACGTAGTGGGCGCACAGCGACTGCCCGTACTGCGCCGCCACCCGCTCCGGCCAGATCGGGGTCGAGCCCGCGCCGGTGGCCGCCGCACCCTGGACGGTGTACTTCAGCCCGAAGGTGCCGCTGTCGGACAGGCTGTCGCCCACCACACGCACGGAACGGATCGGGGCATCGTCGGAGCCGCCACCGCAGGCGGCCAGTACCAGGGCAGCGGCCGCGGCGGCCGCCCAATGCAGGCGAGGCTTCATCAGGAACTCCGGTTGGGGAAAAAGAAGAACGAGCCTTCGTTTTCGGTCGGCGCATGGTAGCGCCAGCCCCGGCCGCGGCGGCAGCGGGTAATCACCAGTCCGGCCGGTGCCGGGCGCCTCCGTGCGGCGCGCCGTGCGCCCAGTCCACCAGCGCGTCCAGCGCCGGCCGCGCCGCCGGCGCGTTCGGGTGGTTGACGATCGCCACCAGCACCCGCCGCCGCCCATCGGCGCCCAGCACATAGCCCGCCAGCGCCGCCACGTCGCGCAGCGTGCCGGTCTTCAGGTGCGCCCAGCCCGAGGCCTTGCCCGGCCGGCGGCGCAGTGTGCCGTCCACCCCGGCGATCGGCAGCGAGGCCACCAGCTCGGGCATCACCGGCGAGGCCCAGGCGCGCTGCAGCATCCGCGCCAGTGCCCGGGCGCTCACGCGCTCCTCGCGGCTCAGGCCGGCGCCGTTGTCCAGCACCAGCGTGCCGGGCAGGCCGGTGCGCTCGTCCCACCAGCGGCCCACCAGCGCCCGGGCGCCTTCCAGGCTGCCCTGGCCGTTCGCCTGCAGCGCCAGCGTCAGGAACAGCTGGCGCGTCATGACGTTGTTGCTGAACTTATTGATGTCGCGCACCACCTCGGACAGCGGCGGCGAGCTGGCGCTGAAGGCCGGCGCCAGCCCCGGCGGCACCGCGCCCTCGCGCACCCGGCCGGTGAGCGTGCCCCCCAGCTCGCGCCACATGCCCTCGATGGCGCGCGCCGCAAAACCCTCCGGGTCGGCCGGCGCCACCGACCAGTGCTGCACCCCGCAGGCGGCCGGGTAGGCGCCCTGCAGCGCGATGCGCCCAGGGTCGGCGAAATCCGCCCGCAGCGCCGTGCGCCAGTCGCCGCAGACCGTCCCCTCGGCCGCCAGCGGCACGCTGTCCGGCACCTGCACGTGCGCCAGCGGCGGCTCGTGGGTGACGC
>NZ_ALEE01000085.1 GCF_000282995.1 Melaminivora alkalimesophila | reverse complement strand
CTCGTGGGTGACGCGCGCCACGCCGGCGGCCACATCCGGCACGAAGCCCAGCGCCACCGCCTTGTAGTTCACCAGCAGCGCATCCGGCGCCACGTTGTAGGGCCGCCAGGGCTCGCCATCGAAGCGCGCCGCATCGTGCGCCAGCGGCGCAAAGGCACTGCGGTCGAGCACGATGTCGCCCAGGATCACGTGGACCCCCTGCGCGCGCAGGCGCCGCAGCAACAGCCACAGCCGCTCCACCACCAGCTTCGGGTCGCCCTGCCCGCGGATGTAGACGTTGCCGCGCAGCGCCCCCGCCTCGGGCACGGCATCCAGATAGACCGGCGTCTCCCAGGTGAAGGACGGCCCCAGCGTCTCCAGCGCCGCAAAGCTCGTCACCAGCTTCATCACCGAGGCCGGATTGACCAGCACATCCTCGCGCAGCGCCAGGCGCGGCGGCGCGCGCTCGTCCACTTCGGCGAGCACCACCGACAGCGCCTGCTCCGGCACCTTGGCGCGCGCCAACGCCGCCGCGACGCTGCGCGGCAGCGTGGCCGCCGCCACCTCCTCGCCCGGCGCCGCGGCCGGCCCGGCGGCCCAGGCCGCGCCCCAGGCCAGGCATTGCACCACCAGCGCGCACGCCAGGCCGCGCCACCAGGAAACCGACAGACCGCTCATGGTCTGCCAGTGTAGGCGCCGATAATGGTCCCTGCCATGAACCTGCTCGCCTTCGACACCAGCACCGACACCCTGAGCATCGCCGTGCAGCGCGGCGCGGCACCGGCGCGGTCGTACCAGGGCGCCGGCGGCGCGCAGGCTTCCGCCACGCTGATCCCCACCCTGCGCCAACTGCTGCAGCAGGCCGACCTCGGCATGGACCAGCTCGACGCCATCGCCTTCGGCAACGGCCCCGGCTCCTTCACCGGCCTGCGCACCGCCTGCGCGGTCGCGCAGGGCCTGGCCTTTGGCGCACGCGGCGGGCAGGGCATCCCCGTGCTGCCGGTCGACACCCTGCTCGCCGTGGCCGAGGAAGCGCGCGCCGCGCACGGCTGCACGCGCGTGCTGGCGGCCCTGGATGCGCGCATGGGCGAGGTCTATTGGGCGCTCTACGAATACGCAGCCACACCCGCGGGC
>NZ_ALEE01000084.1 GCF_000282995.1 Melaminivora alkalimesophila | reverse complement strand
CAGCGGCTCGGCGTGGCTGAGCATGCGCGCCCGGCCTTCCGCTGTGCCCAGGTCGCAATCCTGCGCCGCCGCCTCCAGCAGGAAGCGCGACAGGGGCAGCGCCTGCTGGACCTCGCGCGCGAAGGCCTCGCTGCCGTGCGCGCGGATGAAACTGTCCGGGTCGTGCTCGGGCGGCAGGAACAGGAAGCGCACGCTGCGCGTGTCGCCGGCGTAGGGCAGGGCGGCCTCCAGGGCCTTGCGCGCGGCGCGCCGCCCCGCCGCGTCGCCGTCGAAGCTGAACACCACGGCGTCGGTGAAGCGAAACAGCTTGTGCACGTGCTCGCCGGTGCAGGCCGTGCCCAGGGTGGCGACGGCATTGCCGAAGCCGTGCTGCGCGAGCGCCACCACGTCCATGTAGCCCTCGACCACCAGGGCGTAGCCATGCTCGCGCATCGGCGTGCGCGCCTCGTGCAGGCCGTAGAGCTCGCGCCCCTTGTGGAACACCGGCGTCTCGGGCGAGTTGAGGTACTTGGGCTTGTCGTCGCCCAGGACGCGCCCGCCAAAGCCGATGCACTCGCCCTTGGCGTTGCGGATCGGGAACATGATCCGGTCGCGGAAGCGGTCGTGGCGGCGGTCCTCGTCCTCGATCAGGATGACCAACCCGGCCTCCACCAGCGCAGGGCTGTCGTACTCGGCGAAGACGCTCGCCAGCCCGTGCCAGCCCGGTGGCGCGTAGCCCAGGCCGTAGCGCCGGGCGATCTCCCCGCTCAGGCCGCGCCCCTTGAGGTATTCGATGGCTTGCGGCGCGCGGCGCAGCTGCTTTTGCCAAGCGGTGGCCGCCTGTTCGAGGATCTCGGTGAGGGATGCCTGGCGGCGCCGCTCGCTGGCGGCGCGCGCGCGTTCCTCGGGCGAGGCGCGCTCGTCCGGAACCTGCAGCCCGCAGCCCTGGGCCAGGTCCTGCACCGCCTCGACGAAGCCCATGCCCGCATGGTCCATCAGGAAGCCGATGGCATTGCCGTTCTTGCCACAGCCGAAGCAGTGGTAGAACTGCTTGGACGGGCTGACGGAAAACGAGGGCGACTTTTCCCCGTGAAAGGGGCACAGTCCCATGAAGTTGGCGCCGCTTTTCTTCAGTGGCACGTGCCGGCCGACGACATCGACCACGTCGACGCGCGCGAGCAGCTCCTGGATGAAGGCCTGGGGGATGGACACGGGGTGGATTTTCACCCCGACCATGGATTGTGGCCCTCAGCCTGGCGTCAGCCCCTGCTGTTCCAATCGGAATTCACGTCCAGACCATTCTTTCATTGCCATGGCCCAGACCCCCAGCATCTTCGACCAGAACCTTCCGCGCACCGCGGCCAACCACGCGCCGCTCACGCCGCTGTCCTTCATCGAACGCACCGCCGAGGTCTATCCCGAGCGGCTGGCGATCGTGCACGGGGAGCTGCGCCAGAACTGGCGCGACACCTACGCGCGTTGCCGCCGGCTCGCCAGCAGCCTGCGGCGCGCCGGTATCGGCAAGAACCACACGGTGGCCGCGATCCTTCCGAACACGCCGCCCATGGTCGAGGCGCACTTCGGCGTGCCGATGGCGGGCGCCGTGCTCAACACCCTCAACACCCGGCTCGATCCGGAGACCATCGCCTTCATGCTGGACCACGGCGAGGCGCGCGCCGTGATCGTCGACCCCGAATTCGCCCCCGTCATGGCACGCGCGCTGGCCCTGCGCCAAAGCAGCGCGCCGATCCTGGTGATCGAGGTCGAGGATGCGCTGTATGGCCCGGCCGCGCAGTCGCTGGGCGGCGTGCGCTACGAGGATTTCCTGGCCGGGGGCGACCCGGACTGGCAGTGGGAGCTGCCCGGGGACGAGTGGGACGCCATCGCCCTCAACTACACCAGCGGCACCACCGGCAACCCCAAGGGCGTCGTCTACCACCACCGCGGCGCCTACACCAACGCCATCAGCAACGTGCTGGAGTGGGACATGCCCAAGCATGCCGTCTACCTGTGGACGCTGCCGATGTTCCACTGCAACGGTTGGTGCTTTCCCTGGACGGTGGCGGCACGCGCCGGCGTGAACGTCTGCCTGCGCCGGGTGGAGGCCGGGGCCATCATCGAGGCCATCAAGCGGCACGGCGTGACGCACTACTGCGGCGCGCCGATCGTGCACAGCCTGCTGGTCAACGCGCCAGAGGCACTCAAAGAGGGGTTGCCGACCGGCGTCAAGGCCATGGTCGCGGGGGCCGCGCCACCGGCTTCCATGATCGAGGGCATGGAGCGGCTCGGCTTCGACCTGACGCATGTCTATGGCTTGACCGAGGTCTATGGGCCGGCCACGGTCTGCGCCAAGCACGAGGAGTGGGATCGGCTCGACATCGGCGAGCGTGCGCGTCTCAATGCCCGCCAGGGGGTGCGCTACCACCTGCAGCGCTCGGCCGAGGTGCTCGATCCGGAGACCATGCAGCCGGTGCCGCGCGACGGCGAAACCATGGGCGAGATCATGTTCCGCGGCAACATCACGATGAAGGGCTACCTCAAGAACCCCGAGGCCACCGAGGAAGCCTTTGCCGGCGGCTGGTTCCACTCGGGCGATCTGGCGGTGCAATACCCGGATGGCTACATCCGTATCCGCGACCGCAGCAAGGACGTGATCATCTCGGGCGGCGAGAACATCTCCTCCATCGAGGTCGAGGACGTGCTGTACCGCCACCCGGCGGTGCTGGCGGCCGCCGTGGTG
>NZ_ALEE01000083.1 GCF_000282995.1 Melaminivora alkalimesophila | reverse complement strand
GGCCGCCGTGGTGGCGCGGCCCGATCCGAAGTGGGGCGAGACGCCCTGCGCCTTCGTCGAGCTCAAGGAAGGGGCCGAGGTCAGCGCCGAGGACATCGTGGCGCACTGCCGGCAGCACCTGGCCGGCTTCAAGGTGCCGCGTGCGGTGGTCTTCGGCGAATTGCCCAAGACCAGCACCGGCAAGATCCAGAAGTTCGAGCTGCGCCGCCAGGCCGGCTCGGCCAGCGCCATCGACGTTTGAAGGGCCGGGGCCGGCGGCCGG
>NZ_ALEE01000082.1 GCF_000282995.1 Melaminivora alkalimesophila | reverse complement strand
CCGGCGGCCGGTACGGCCCCGGCCCTCAGCCCAGGAAGTGGGCGATCGCCTCCAGCGTCGCCTGCGGCGCCTCGGTCATCTGGTTGTGGCCCACGGGCAGGTGGGCCACGCTCACCTGCTTGCCGGCGGCGCGCGCGTCGTCGATCAGCAGCCGCGCGGCACGCGGCGGGGTCATCTGGTCGCTGCTGCCCAGGACGAACAGCACCGGGCACTGGATCGCGGCGATGGCTGCCTCGCCGCCGGCATAGCTGTCGCAGGCGACGAAACCGCGGTGGAACACGTTCGCCTCGCGGTTGCCCTGCAGCACGCGTCGCCCGAGCGCCATGCCGGCGCCATAGACCCAGAAGCCTGCGCCCGTGGGCGAGGCCAGAGTGCTGCGCGAGAAGACGTTGACCATCTTCAGCGCCGCCTCGGGCGTGTTCTGCGACGATTCGATCAGCGCCGGAGACACCTTCATCGGGTAGGCCGTGCCGACCAGCACCAGGTGGCTGGTGCGTGCTCCCAGGCGCGCCGCCGCCTCCAGCGCGATCAGCGAACCCCAGCTGTGGCCGACCAGGGCGGCCTTGTGCACGCCCGCCGCATCCAGCAGCGCGGCGATGACGTCGGCCGCCTGCTCGACGCTTGCCGGCGCATCGCCGCCGCTCCTGCCGTGGCCGGGCAGGTCGATGGCCAGCACGTTCCAGCCATGGTTGGCGAGCCAGCGGCTTTGCCAGGCCCAGACGCTGTGGTCGCCCAGCACGCCGTGGATCAACACGGCGGTGCGCTGCGCGGGATCGAAGGGCTTGCCGCCGGTGTAGCAGTAGAGGCTGGCCCCGTTGACTTCGATGTCCATCATGCACCTGCCTTTTCTGCTGCGCGGAGGGCGCGTTTCAGGTCGTCGATCAGGTCGTCCGCTTCCTCCAGGCCGATGGACAGGCGGATCGTTCCCTGGCCGATGCCGGCGGCCGCGAGTGCAGCGTCGTCCATGCGGTGGTGCGTGGTGCTGGCCGGGTGGATCACCAGGCTCTTGGCGTCGCCCACGTTCGCCAGGTGGCTGAACAGCTGCAGGCTCTCGATGAACTTCTTGCCCTGTTCGCGGCTGCCCTGGATGTCGAAGCTGAACACCGAGCCGGCGCCGCGCGGCAGCAGCCTTTGCGCCAGCTGGTGGCTCGCGTGCGATTCCAGCATGGGGTGGCCCACGCGCGCGACGAAGGGGTGGCTGGCCAGGAACTGCACCACGCGCTCGGTGTTGCGCATGTGCCGCTCCATGCGCACCGGCAGCGTCTCCAGGCCCTGCAGGATCAGCCACGCGGAGTGCGGGCTCAGGCAGGCACCGAAATCGCGCAGGCCCTCGCGCCGGGCGCGCAGCAGGAAGGCCGCGACCGTCGATTCCTCGGTGAACACCATGCCGTGAAAGCCGTCGTAGGGCTCGGTCAGTTCCGGGAACTTGCCCCGGGCGGCGCCCCCCTCCCAGTCGAAGCGCCCGCCGTCGACCAGCACGCCGCCGATGACCGTGCCGTGGCCGGACAGGAATTTCGTGGCCGAGTGGTAGACCAGGTGCGCGCCGTGCTCGAAGGGCCGGATCAGCCAGGGTGAGGTCAGGGTCGAATCGACCAGCAGCGGCACGCCCGCCTCCTCGGCGATCTGCGCGATGGTCGGGATGTCCAGCACGTCCATCCCCGGGTTGCCCACGGTCTCGCCCAGCAGCAGGCGTGTCTCGGGCCGGATGGCGGCGCGCCAGCCGTCGATGTCGCCGGGCTGCACGAAGCTCGTCTCGATCCCGAAGCGGCGCAGCGTGTAGTGCAGCAGGTTCTGCGAGCCGCCGTACAGGGCGGTGCTGGCGACGATGTGGCCGCCCGCGCCCATGAGCGTGGCGATGGCCAGGTGCAGCGCGGCCTGGCCGCTGGCGGTGGCGATCGAGCCCACGCCGCCTTCGAGCGCCGCCATGCGCTGCTCCAGCACGTCGGTGGTCGGGTTGCTCAGGCGGCTGTAGACGTGGCCGGGGCGTTCCAGGTTGAACAGCGAGGCCGCGTGGTCGCTCGATTCGAACACGAACGAGGTCGTGAGGTACAGGGGCGTCGCGCGCGCGCCGGTGGTCGGGTCGGGGGCGCTGCCTGCGTGCAGCGCGAGCGTGTCGAAGCCGGGATCGGAATAGCCGGGCATCCGTGTCTCCAAGGTGGTCTGTCGTGCGCCGATTGTGGGCTATATTTTCATGGGCACCGTCCGCCCACCTGCCCCCTGAGAGACACCATGAAAGTCAGCGACATCCTGCGCGTCAAAGGCAACACCCTCTACACCGTGAACCCGGACGAGCCGCTGGCGCGTGCCGTGCAGACCATGGCCGAGCGCGACATCGGCTCGCTGGTGGTGATGGAGCACGGCGACCTGGTCGGCATGCTCACCTTTCGCGAGGTCATTCAGCACCTGGCGAAGAACGGCGGCAGCATCGGCACCACGCTGGTGCGCACCGCCATGGACGATGCGCCCCTGACCTGCACCCTCGAGACCGACATGGACGAGGTGCGCCGCATGATGCTCGGGCGCCACGCGCGCTACATGCCGGTCATGGACCGGCGCATGCTCATGGGCGTGGTCAGCTTCTACGACGTGGCCAAGGCGGTGGTGGACGGCCAGAACTTCGAGAACAAGCTGCTCAAGGCCTACATCCGCGACTGGCCGGGGTCGGACGAGGGCGCCCAGGCTGCCGACTGAAGGGCGGGGGGCTGGGGGATAATCCCCGCCCCATGAGCGGCAACACACTCGGCACCCTGTTTTGCGTCACCAATTTCGGTGAATCCCACGGCCCGGCCATCGGCTGCGTGATCGACGGCTGCCCGCCGGGCATGGCGCTCAGCGAGGCCGACATCCAGCACGAACTGGACCGCCGCCGCCCCGGCACCAGCCGCCACGTCACGCAGCGGCGCGAGCCCGACGCGGTGCAGATCCTCTCGGGCGTGTACGAGGGCCGCACCACCGGCACGCCGATCGCGCTGCTGATCCACAACCAGGACCAGCGCAGCAAGGACTACGGCGCCATCGCCCAGAGCTTTCGCCCCGGCCACGCCGACTACAGCTACTGGCACAAGTACGGCCTGCGCGACCCGCGCGGCGGCGGGCGCTCGTCGGCGCGCCTGACGGCGCCCACGGTGGCGGCCGGCGCCGTCGCCAGGAAATGGCTGAGGGAGAAGTTCGGCACCGAGCTGCGTGCCTGCATGACGCAGCTGGGCGAGCTCGCCATCCCCTTCGAGGGCTGGGAACACGTGTCGCACAACCCGTTTTTCGCGCCGGTGGCCGACGTGCAGCAATACGAGGACTACATGGACCAGTTGCGCAAGGCGGGCGATTCTTGCGGCGCGCGGCTGCGCGTGCAGGCCACGGGCGTGCCGGTGGGCCTGGGCGAGCCGCTCTACGACCGGCTGGATGCGGACATCGCCCACGCCATGATGGGCCTGAACGCCGTCAAGGGCGTGGAGATCGGCGCGGGCTTTGCCAGCGCCGCGCAGCGCGGCACGGTGCACGGCGACTCGCTCACGCCGCAGGGCTTTGCCAGCAACCACGCCGGCGGCATCCTCGGCGGCATCAGCACCGGCCAGGACATCGAGGTCTCGATCGCCATCAAGCCCACCAGCTCCATCATCAGCCCGCGCCAGTCGATCGACGTGCACGGCAACAGCGTGGAGGTGGTGACCAAGGGCCGCCATGACCCCTGCGTCGGCATTCGCGCCGCACCCATTGCCGAGGCGTTGCTGGCGCTGGTGCTGATGGACCACGTGCTGCGCCACCGGGCGCAATGCGGCGACGTGGCCCAGGAGATCGGCCCGATCCCGGCCCGCGTCCCCTGAGCGCGGAGCAGGCGCTAGTCGCCGACCTCGTCCACCAGGGCGCGGAACTCGTCCACGTCCTGGAAGCTGCGGTAGACGCTGGCGAAGCGCACGTAGGCCACCTTGTCGAGCTTCTGCAGCTCGCGCATGACCAGCTCCCCGAGGCTGCTCGACAGCAGCTCGCGCTCGCCCAGGTGCAGCAGCCGCTCCTCGATGCGCTCGATGGCACTGTCCACCTGCACGGTGCTCACCGGGCGCTTGCGCAGCGCCAGCTGGAAGGAAGCGAGCAGCTTGGCGCGGTCGTACTCCACGCGCCGGCCGTCCTTCTTGACGATCGTGGGGAAGTGCACCTCCGGCCGCTCGTAGGTCGTGAATCGCTTCTCGCAGGAAGGGCAGCGCCGGCGCCGCCGCACCAGCGTTCCGTCCTCGGACACGCGGGTCTCTGCGACCTGTGTGTCCGGGCGGCTACAGAAAGGGCATTTCATGGGCGGTGGCCGGAAGTGCCGTGCGGCGCTGCCGTGGGGCTCAGCGGTAGACCGGGAAGCGGCTGGTCAGCTGGTGCACCTTCTCGCGCACCGCCGCCAGGTGGGCCTCGTCGCGCGGGTTCTCCAGCACGTCGGCGAGCAGGTTGGCGGTGATGCGCGTCTCCTCTTCCTTGAAGCCGCGCGTGGTGATCGCCGGCGTGCCCACGCGGATGCCGCTGGTGACCATCGGCTTTTCCGGGTCGTTCGGGATGGCGTTCTTGTTGATGGTGATGTGCGCCTGGCCCAGGGCCGCCTCGGCGTCCTTGCCGGTGATGCCCTTGGCGCGCAGGTCCACCAGCATGACGTGGCTCTCCGTGCGCCCGCTCACGATGCGCAGCCCACGCTCGGTCAGGGTCTCGGCGAACACGCGGGCGTTCTTCACCACCTGCTGCTGGTAGGCCTTGAATTCGGGCGACAGCGCCTCCTGGAAGGCCACGGCCTTCGCGGCGATCACGTGCATCAGCGGACCGCCCTGCAGGCCCGGGAAGATGGCGGAATTGAGCGCCTTCTCGTGCTCCGACTTCATCAGGATGATGCCGCCGCGCGGGCCGCGCAGGCTCTTGTGCGTGGTGGAGGTGACGACGTCGGCGTAGGGCACGGGGTTCGGGTACTCGCCCGCGACGACCAGGCCGGCGTAGTGCGCGATGTCCACCCAGAAAATGGCGCCCACTTCCTTGGCGATCCTGGCAAAGCGTTCGAAGTCGATGCGCAGGGCGTAGGCCGAGGCGCCGGCGATGATGATCCTGGGCTTGTGCTCGCGCGCCTTGGCCTCCATCGCCTCGTAGTCGATCTCTTCTCGCTCGTTCAGGCCGTAGGAGACGACGTTGAACCACTTGCCGCTCATGTTGAGCGCCATGCCGTGCGTGAGGTGTCCGCCCTCGGCCAGGCTCATGCCCAGGAGGGTGTCGCCGGGCTTGGCGAAGGCCATCAGCACCGCCTGGTTGGCCTGGGAGCCGGAGTTGGCCTGCACGTTGGCGGCTTCGGCGCCGAAGAGCTGCTTGATGCGGTCGATCGCCAGCTGCTCGACCACGTCCACGTGCTCGCAGCCGCCGTAGTAGCGGCGCCCGGGGTAGCCCTCGGCGTACTTGTTGGTCAGTTGCGAGCCTTGGGCGGCCATCACGGCCGGGGAGGCGTAGTTCTCGCTGGCAATCAGCTCGATGTGCTGTTCCTGGCGCAGGTTCTCGGCCTGGATGGCGGCCCACACCTGGGGGTCGGTTTGCTCGACAAGGATGTTGCGTTGGTACATGGATGAACGGACGGCAGTCGAATGAACGTCTGTCCCTTGGAGTCCAAGGGCTGCCCAGGCGAACGACGGATCGCGCCAGCGCCGAGGGGCGCCGCGCGGCACGCTTCCCCGTGGTTGGCCGCGGAAGGAAGTCCGGTTCCTGCGGCAGGAGTTCCACGTCGGCAGCAGCGCCCGAGGGGGCCGTGCCTATCGCCAGTTGCGTGCGCGGCTAGTGTAGCCCAGGCACGCCGCCGTTCAGGCGCCGCCCAGCAGGGCCACCTTGTCGGCGCCCGGGGCCAGCGAGGCAGAGGGGCTCGATGCCTCGGCCGGCGCCTTGGTCGACAGCATCGGGCGCGCCGGCGTCGCGCCGCCCGCCCGGGCCCCGGCGACCTGGCGCAGCCGGAAATGCTCGGCCAGCACCTTGGCGGCGTAGCCACCGTCGTGCGGCAGGTTGGCCGCGCCCACGTAATAGCGCAGGCCCCCTTCCAGCGAGCCGGCCCGGGCGATGCATTCCTGCAGCACCTTGACGCCCACGCGCAGGTTGGTGAGCGGGTTGAAGGCCGCCAGGTGGCCGCCGACTTCCTCGTATTTGTCGGTGTGTACGCGCGTCATGACCTGCATCAGGCCTTGCGCCCCCACCGCGCTCTGGGCGAAGGGGTTGAAGCTCGACTCGATCGCCACGATCGCCAGGATCAGGGTCGGGTCCAGCTGGGTGCTCTTGCCCAGGTCGTAGGCCTCATTCACCAGCGCCGCCACCGGCTCGGGCGCCACGCGGTACTTCTTGCTCAGCCAGTAGGCCACCGCCGCCTGCTCGCGCGGCAGTTCCTTGGGGTTCATGGCGATGGGTTGCAGCGCGGCCCGGGGAGCCGCCGGCTCGGGCGCCTGCGCCTCGGCGGGGGCTTCGGCCACCACCGTGTGGCGCGACTGCAACCAGCCCATCAGGCGCTCTTCGCCCGCGTGGCGCAGGTCGGGGCGCGCCACCAGTGCGATGGCGACGAAGGCCACCGCCAGACCCAGCAGTGCGAAGCCGCTGTGGATGACTGCCATGAAGCCGCCCACCACGTCGGCGACAAAGGTGCGGACGCCTGCGACCACTTTCGTTGAAGCTGTCATAGCTCCTCCTTTTTGCATCGAGCCCCGAAAGGGAGTGCCGCGCAATGAACGAAGAACAAGCGGCGGGGGACTCGGCGGACCCTGGCGCTCACGCCAGGATGGTTTGCCATTCAGTCCGCGCCGGGCAGGTGCTGCCCGGAGACCGTGCGGACTGGCGAAGCCGGATCGGCTGGGCCCAGGGCAGGGATGCGAGGTGCCCTAGGGTTACTACGGGGTCGTCGTGAATCGGCGGATTCTAGGAGCGTCGAAAATTCATCGTCAACACTAAGGAATAGCGTGTTGATACAAATAAATCATATGGAACCGGGCTTTTGCGGGGGAAACGGGCGCTTTCCTACAGGAGGCAGGGCGGACCCGCGAAGGCCATCGTGCCTCCGGGCCGCTCCTGAAAGATCCGAGGGAGGGCGGCTCGGCAGGGGGCGTGGACGGTCGGATGGGGTGCGGGGGCTGGACACCGGCCCGGGTTGGGAATAGCCTTGAGGGTGTGTCGGGAAGGCGCTACCGATGCCCCTTCGGGCGCCGGGCGCGACCGCGGGCCAGACCCGTTGGCGCAGCGCCACGTCCAGGCACCCACGGAGGCAATCCCTTGCCTCCTTGCAACGGGGACATTGACCCTCCCCGGCGCAACCCCGGTGGCAAGAGGCCGCGAGCCTGCCACCAGGCCCGGTGGGACGCTTCGCCCCACCGGGCCTTCGTTTTTTCGCGCCCCCTTTTTCGCCCCCCTTTTTTCGCCCCCTTTCGCCCGGTCGGGACACGCGGGGACTGGCAGCGAAGGCCTGCCGGAGGCTTCGCCCGCGGCCCTGTTGCAAAACCGGTCCAAAATAGCACTTCCAGCGCCGCCGGCGTGTCCCCGCCTGCGGGCTTGCGCACAATGGGCGGCCCGTCCCGTGGCCTGCGCTCATCCTTTGTTCTTTCATGTTCCCTTTTTCTTCCCGCAACAAGATGTCCGACGTCCCTGAGAACCCTACGGTCCCGGCCAAGGCCAGCGAGCCGCACCCCCTGGACGCGTTGACGGGCGGCGCCTTCTCGGCGCCCACGTCGGGCGAGCGCGCAGCGCGCATCCGTGAATGGCTGGCGAACCAGCCGGCGCCCGAGCAGCTGCAGGAGGTCTTCAAGGAACTGAGCGCGCGCGACAAGGGCGCGGCGCGCGCCGTGCGCGAGCGCATCGAGGAACTGCGCCGCGCCCAGGCGCAGGAGGCGATCGCTGCCGAGTGGGCCACCAAGGCAGAGGCCTTGCTCGGCGCGGCGCGGCTGAACATTGCCGATGCGATGGCGTGGCAGCGCGACGCCGCCAAGGCGGGAGCGCCGCTGTCGCGCGAGCCACTGGCGCAGCTCAAGGCCCGGCTGGCCGAGCGCGTCAAGGCGATCGAAGACCTGCAGCATCGGGTGCAGGTGCAGCGCGAGGTGGCGGTGCTGCTGGCGCAGCGCATCGAGGTGCTGTCCACGAAACCCTGGGCGGATGCCCAGGCGGCGCTGCCGCAGCTCGAGGCCGATGTCGGGCGCTGGCAGGAGCAGGCCGGCGAGCTGGCGGCCGATCCTGCCTGGGCCAGCGTGGAGCCGCGCTTTCCCACGCAGCTGGAGGCCTCGCGCGCCCAGCTGCTGGTGGTCTGGGAGGCTTTCCAGTCGGCATTGGCCCAGGCCGTGGCCGCTGCCGCCGACGCGCAGGCCCCGCTGCCGCCGGTGCCGGTGTGGGCCGACGAGCTGCGCCAGGCGCGCGGTCTGCCGACCGAGGCGGGGCGCGAGCAGGCGCGCGTGCAGGCCCCCGCATCCCGGCCCAAGGTCGATCCGCAGCAGCGCGAGAAGGCCCACCAGGCGGTGGGTGAGGCGCTGGAGAAGCTGGAGCGCGAGACGGCCGAGGGCCGTGGCAAGGCCAGCGCCAGCGCCGCCGGGGCATTGCGCAACGTGCTCAAAGTGCACGGCCACCTGATCGATGGGGAACTCGAGCAGCGGGTCCATGCGGCCCTGGTGGCGGCGGGCGAGCTCGAGGGCTGGCAGCGCTGGAGCGCCGACCAGCTGCGCGAAGAGCTGGTGGCGCGCGCCGAGGGTCTGCTCAACCGACCCGAGGGACAGGCCCTGGGCGGCCGCAAGATGCAGGAGACGCTGCGCCAGCTGCGCGAGCAGTGGAAGCAGGCGGACCAGGGTGCGCCGGCCAACCATGCGCTGTGGAAGCGGTTCGACGACGCCTGCAATGCCGCCTACAAGGTGGTCGAGGCGTGGCTGGAGAAGGTGCGCGCCGAGAGCGCCCAGCACCGCGCCCAGCGCGAGGCGCTGATCGAGGAGGTCAAGGCCTGGGGACAGACGCAGGCCGAGGCCGGCGTGGCCGACTGGAAGGCGATGCAACGGGCGCTGCACCAGTTCAGCGAGCGCTGGCGTACCGGCGGGCATGTGAGCGAGAAGGTGTTTGCCGAGCTGCAGCCCGCGTGGAAGCAGGCGATGGCGGCGGCGGCTGCGCCGCTGGAGGCCGCCCAGCAGGCGAGCCTGCAGGAGCGCCAGGCGATGATCGAGGAGGCGCAGGCGCTGGGCGCGGCCCCGGTGCTGCGCGTCGATGCGGTCAAGGCGCTGCAGCAACGCTGGCAGGCCGAAGCCCAGGCCGTGCCCCTGGACCGCCGCCAGGAGCAGCGGCTGTGGGAGGCGTTCCGCAAGCCCATCGACGAGGCCTTCGCCCGCAAGAGCGCAGCGCGCGAGCAATCCGCGGCGCAGATGAGCGCGCACGACCGCGCGGTGCTGGAGGCGTCGCGCGCGCTCGAGCAAGCCAGCGCCTCGGGTGACGCCCAGAAGATCCGCGCTGCCATGGCGGCCCTCGATGCGGCGCTCAGGGCGCAGGCGGCGCCGGGCGATTCCGCGGCCGGCACGCAGACCCCGGCGCCGAGTCCGCGGGCGGAGGACGCGCCGGAGGACGCTGCGGTGCCCTCCGAGACCGGTGCGGCGCCCGCC
>NZ_ALEE01000081.1 GCF_000282995.1 Melaminivora alkalimesophila | reverse complement strand
TGTGCGGCACGTTGGTGCGCATCTGGATATCGACGTTGATGAAGCCACGGTCCGTGACGGCCACGCCAGCCTTTTCAGCGGCAATCTTCTTGCCGTTGGGCGTGCGGCCCACGGCCTGCAGCACCAGGTCGTACACCTGGGGTTCGGGGGTGGTGCCGCCCTCTTCCGCTGGCGCGAATGTGACCTTGATGCCTTCAGGTGTGGCCTCGGCACCGACGGTTTTCGTCTTCAACATGATGTTGTCGAAGCGCTTGGCGTTCATCTTCTGCCAGATCTTGACCAGGTCGCGGTCGGCGCCCTGCATCAGGCCGTCCATCATTTCCACCACATCCAGGCGTGCGCCCAGGGTGCTGTACACCGTGCCCATTTCCAGGCCGATGATGCCGCCGCCCAGGATGAGCATGCGTTTGGGCACGCCGCTGAGCGCCAGCGCGCCGGTGGAATCGACCACGCGCGGGTCGT
The DNA here is from genome assembly GCF_000282995.1 of Melaminivora alkalimesophila. Taxonomy (GTDB): domain Bacteria; phylum Pseudomonadota; class Gammaproteobacteria; order Burkholderiales; family Burkholderiaceae_C; genus Melaminivora; species Melaminivora alkalimesophila. The sequence goes on along the minus strand of NZ_ALEE01000081.1, from coordinate 1,868 downwards.
TGGGCATGAACGGCAGGCGCACGGCCTGGCTGCCAGCGGCGATGATGGCTTTCTTGAAGGCGATGACCTTCTTGGTGCCCGTCTTCTCCTGGCCAGTGCCGGTGGTCTCTTCCACTTCGAGGTGGTTGGCGCCAACGAAGGCACCGTAGCCACGCACGGTGGTCACCTTGCGCATCTTGGCCATGGCGGCCAGGCCGCCGGTGAGCTTGCCGATGACCTTTTCCTTGTGGCCGCGCAGCGTATCGACGTTGACTTTGGGCGCGCCAAAGTCAATGCCTGCGGCGGACAGGTGGCTGACCTCGTCCATGACGGCGGCCACGTGCAGCAGCGCCTTGGACGGGATGCAGCCCACGTTCAGGCACACGCCGCCCAGGGCTGCGTAGCGCTCGACGATGATGACCTTGAGGCCCAGGTCGGCCGCGCGGAAGGCTGCCGAATAGCCGCCGGGGCCGCCGCCCAGCACGAGCACGTCGCAGTCCAGATCCGCCGTACCAGCAAAGCTGGACGCTACTGGATTAATAGCTGCTTGCGCTTGTGGGGTGGGCGCTGGAGCCTGTTTTGGCTCAGAAACCGCGGGCGCAGGGGCAGCTGCAGGCGCTGGAGCGGCTGCGCCTGCACCCTGCACTTCCAGGGTCAGCACCACCGAGCCTTCGGCGACCTTGTCGCCGAGCTTGACCTTCAGCTCCTTGACCACGCCAGCATGGCTGGACGGGATCTCCATGGAGGCCTTGTCGGACTCCACGGTGACCAGGCTTTGCTCGGCCTTGATGGTGTCGCCGGGTTTGACCAGCACTTCGATGATGGCCACTTCGGCGAAGTCGCCAATGTCGGGCACCTTGATGTCGATGATTGCCATGGGTGTTGCCCTCGCGTTACATCACGATGCGGCGGAAGTCCGCCAGCAGCGAGGCAAAGTACACGTTGAAGCGCGCGGCGGCGGCGCCGTCGATCACGCGGTGGTCCCAGCTCAAGGAGAGGGGCAGCATCAGGCGTGGGGCGAATTGCTTGCCGTCCCACTTGGGTTCGATGCTGCTCTTGCACACGCCCATGATGGCGACTTCAGGCGCGTTGATGATGGGCGTGAAGTAACGGCCACCAATGCCGCCCAGCGAGCTGATGGAGAAGCATCCACCCTGCATGTCTGCCGGGGCCAGCTTGCCTTCGCGCGCCTTGGCGGCGAGTTCGCCCATTTCCTTGCTGATCTGGACGATGCCCTTCTGGTCGGCATCCTTGATGACGGGAACCACCAGGCCGTTGGGCGTGTCGGCCGCAAAGCCGATGTGAAAGTAGTTCTTCATCACCAGCTGGTCGCCGTCGAGCGAGCTGTTGAACTCGGGGAACTTCTTGAGCGCGGCCACAGCAGCCTTGATCATGAAGGCGAGCATGGTGACCTTGACGCCGCTCTTTTCGTTCTCTTTGTTGAACTGCACGCGAAAGGCTTCCAGGTCGGTGATGTCCGCGTCGTCGTGGTTGGTGACGTGCGGGATGACCACCCAGTTGCGGTGCAGGTTGGCGCCGCTGATCTTCTTGATGCGCGAGAGGTCCTTGCGCTCCACCGGGCCGAACTTGGTGAAATCGACCTTGGGCCAGGGCAGCAGATCAAGGCCCACGCCGGAGCCGCCACCACTTGCAGGCGCCTTGGCCGCCTGGGCCTTGGTCTGCACGGCGCCTGCCATCACCTGCTTGGTGAAGGCGGCCACGTCGTCCTGCGTGATACGGCCCTTGGGGCCGGTGCCCTTGACCTCGTCGATGGGCACACCCAGTTCGCGGGCGAACTTGCGCACCGAAGGCGATGCATGGGGCAGGCCTGCCGTGGGCGTGCCGGGCTGGTGAGCGGGAACAGCCACCGAGACTGTGGCAGCGGCAGG
>NZ_ALEE01000080.1 GCF_000282995.1 Melaminivora alkalimesophila | reverse complement strand
GCGGCAGGCGCAGCTACCGCTGCAACTGCGGCAACTGCGGCAACTGCGGCAACTGCGGGGGCAGCCACGGGGGCTGCCGCTGCCGCTGCCACAGGAGCAGGTGCTGCCGCTGCGGTGGCGCCTTCCAGCACGGCCACCAGATCGCCAATATTGACCGTGTCGCCGATCTTGACCTTGAGTTCCTTGAGCACGCCTGCGGCGGGCGAAGGGATCTCCATGGAGGCCTTGTCGGACTC
>NZ_ALEE01000079.1 GCF_000282995.1 Melaminivora alkalimesophila | reverse complement strand
TACGCTCGAACTTACCTTTTGCCATTTTCTGTACTCCAAAAGAGCCTTGCCTGTGTGACGGTTTAACGTCTGCACCCGGTTGCTGACTCGCCCCGCACAGGGCCACGGGACGGCACCGGATCGCAGACAGGAAAAAAGGCGGAAACGGGCCGCCGGCGGGGCAGCCCGTTTCGCGCAGCGCCGCTTACTTGGCGCGCGAGGCGATGATCGCCTCGGCCACGTTGCGCGGGGCCTCGGCGTAGTGCTTGAATTCCATCGTGTAGGTGGCGCGGCCCTGCGTCATGGAACGCAGCTGCGTGGCGTAGCCGAACATCTCCGACAGCGGCACCTCGGCCTTGATGGCCTTGCCGCCACCGACGATGTCGTCCATGCCCTGCACCATGCCGCGTCGCGACGACAGGTCGCCCATCACCGTGCCGGCGTAGTCCTCGGGCGTCTCGACTTCCACGGCCATCATGGGCTCGAGGATCACCGGGTTCGCCTTGCGGGCCGCTTCCTTGAAGCCGAAGATGGCGGCCATCTTGAAGGCCTGCTCGGACGAGTCCACGTCGTGGTAGGAGCCGAAGGTGAGCGCGACCTTGACGTCCACCACCGGGTAGCCGGCCAGCACGCCGGCCGTCAACGCCTCTTCCACGCCCTTTTGCACCGCAGGGATGTACTCGCGCGGCACCACGCCGCCCTTGATCTCGTCGAGGAACTCGAAGCCCTTGCCCGGCTCGTTGGGCTCCAGGCGGAACACGACGTGGCCGTACTGGCCCTTGCCGCCCGACTGGCGCACGAACTTGCCCTCGACGTCGCTGACGCTCGAGCGCACCGTCTCGCGGTAGGCGACCTGGGGCTTGCCGACGTTGGCCTCGACGTTGAACTCGCGCTTCATGCGGTCGACGATGATGTCCAGGTGCAGCTCGCCCATGCCGGCGATGATGGTCTGGCCCGACTCCTCATCGGTGCGCACGCGAAACGACGGGTCTTCCGAGGCCAGGCGCGACAGGGCGATACCCATCTTCTCCTGGTCGGCCTTGGACTTGGGCTCGACGGCCTGGGCAATCACCGGCTCGGGGAAGACCATCTTCTCGAGCATGATCGGCGCGTCGATGTCGCACAGCGTGTCGCCGGTGGTCACTTCCTTGAGGCCCACGCAGGCGGCGATGTCGCCGGCGCGGATCTCGTCGATCTCCTGGCGCTCGTTGGCGTGCATCTGCACGATGCGGCCGATGCGCTCCTTCTTGCCCTTGACGGCGTTGTAGACGGTGTCGCCCTTGGAGAGCACGCCCGAATACACGCGCACGAAGGTCAGCTGGCCGACGAAGGGGTCGGTCATCAGCTTGAACGCCAGCGCCGAGAACTTCTCGCTGTCGTCGGCCTTGCGGGTCAGCTTCTTCTCTTCGTCGTCCGGATCGGTGCCCGACACGTCGGGGATGTCCACCGGCGAGGGCAGGAAATCGAGCACGGCGTCGAGCATGCGCTGCACGCCCTTGTTCTTGAAGGCCGAGCCGCACAGCATGGGCTGGATCTCGGTGGCGATGGTGCGCTGACGCAGGCCGGCGATGATGTCTTCTTCCGACAGGTCGCCTTCCTCCAGGTACTTGTTCATCAGCTCTTCCGAGGCTTCGGCGGCCGATTCGACCATCTTCTCGCGCCATTCCTTGGCCGTCTCGACCAGGTCGGCGGGGATCTCGGCGTACTCGAACTTCATGCCCTGGGAGGCTTCGTCCCAGAGGATGGCCTTCATCTTGATGAGGTCGACCACGCCCTGGAAGTGGTCCTCGGCGCCCACGGGGATCACCACCGGCACGGGGTTGGCGTTCAGGCGCAGCTTCATCTGCTCGACGACCTTGAAGAAGTTCGCGCCGGTGCGGTCCATCTTGTTGACGAAGGCCAGGCGCGGCACCTTGTGCTTGTTGGCCTGGCGCCAGACAGTCTCGGACTGCGGCTGCACGCCGCCCACGGCGCAATACACCATCACGGCGCCGTCCAGCACGCGCATGGAGCGCTCGACCTCGATGGTGAAGTCCACGTGGCCGGGGGTGTCGATGATGTTGATGCGGTGCTCAGGGCGCTTGAGGTCCATGCCCTTCCAGAAGCAGGTCACGGCCGACGAGGTGATCGTGATGCCGCGCTCTTGCTCCTGCTCCATCCAGTCGGTGGTGGCCGAGCCTTCGTGCGTCTCGCCCAGCTTGTGGGTCACGCCGGTGTAGAACAGGATGCGCTCGGAGGTGGTGGTCTTGCCGGCGTCGATGTGGGCGGAGATACCGATGTTGCGGTAGCGCTCGAGGGGGGTTTTGCGGGCCATGGTGATGGTCTTTCGTTAACGCCGAGAGCCCGACCGCCGGTTGGACGGGTCGGGCTCCCGGATTGCGAGGGAGGGTGGGCTTAGAAGCGGAAGTGGCTGAAGGCCTTGTTGGCCTCGGCCATGCGGTGCACCTCGTCACGGCGCTTCATCGCGCCGCCACGGCCTTCGTTGGCTTCCATCAGCTCATTGGCCAGGCGCAGCGCCATGGACTTCTCGCCGCGCTTGCGGGCAGCGTCCTTGAGCCAGCGCATGGACAGGGCCAGGCGGCGCACCGGGCGCACCTCGACGGGCACCTGGTAGTTGGCACCGCCCACGCGGCGGGACTTCACCTCGACCATCGGCTTGATGTTGTTGATGGCCGTGAGGAACACCTCCAGGGGGTCCTTCTCGGGCTGCTTCTTCTCGATGATCTCCAGCGCACCGTAGGTGATGCGCTCGGCGACCGCCTTCTTGCCGCCTTCCATGATCACGTTCATGAACTTGGACAGCTCGACATTGCCGAACTTCGGATCCGGCAGGATTTCACGTTTGGGGACTTCGCGACGACGTGGCATTTTTTACCTCTATCTTGCTTCAGTTGGCGCCATCTCAGGCACCGCGAGAGCCATCAGGACTCCCACTTACTCGACCCGCGCACGGCATGTGCGTTGTGGGCCACTACGCTGCGCCGGACCGCGCCACGCGGCGGGGGCAGCACCGGAAAATGGGGAAAGGGCTTACTTGGCCTTCGGGCGCTTGGCGCCGTACTTGGAGCGCGCCTGCTTGCGGTCCTTGACCCCTTGCAGGTCCAGCGAGCCGCGCACGATGTGGTAGCGCACGCCCGGCAGGTCCTTGACACGGCCGCCGCGCACCAGCACCACGGAGTGCTCCTGCAGGTTGTGGCCCTCGCCGCCGATGTAGGAGATGACTTCGAAGCCGTTGGTCAGGCGCACCTTGGCGACCTTGCGCAGGGCGGAGTTCGGCTTCTTCGGCGTCGTGGTGTACACGCGGGTGCACACGCCGCGGCGCTGGGGGCAGTTCTCCATCGCCGGGCTCTTGGATTTGACAACTTCGACCGCGCGCCCGTGGCGCACGAGTTGGTTGATGGTTGGCATTACAGTGGTTCGTCCCTAAACGTGAAAAGCGAAAACAAGCGAAAACGTAAGTCCCTTCGGAAATTTCCGAAAAGCCCGAAAGTGTAGCTTTTTATGGGCGCGGTGGCAAGGCCCGCGGCAAGGCGCCCGTCACTTGATCCACAGGCGCAGCGCATCCCAGGCGCGACCGAAGATGCCGGCCTCGCCCACGTCCTCCAGCGCCACCAGCGGCACCTCGGCCACGTCCTGCCCGTCCAGGCGCACCTTCAGCGTGCCCACCGTCTGGCCCTTGGTGAAGGGGGCGATCAGCGGGTCGTTGCGCTCGACCTCGGTCTTGAGCTTGCCGGCGCTGCCCGAGGGGACCGTGACGACGATGGCCTCGGGGCGGCCGATCTTCAGGGTGTTCTGCGTGCCCTTCCACACCGCCGGGGTGGCGGCGGCCTGGTCGGCGTCGAAGAGCTTGACGGCGTCAAACGCCGTGTAGCCCCAGTTGAGCAGCTTCTGGCTTTCGTTGGCGCGCGCGTTCTCGCTGGCCGCGCCCAGCACGATCGACAGCAGGCGCCGCTGGCCGACCTGCGGGAAGTCGCGCTTGGAGGTCGCCACCAGGCAGTAGCCGGCCGCCTGGGTGTGGCCGGTCTTCAGGCCGTCGACGGTCGGATCGCGGAACAGGAGCGTGTTGCGGTTGTTGCTGTTGGAGGCCGGCGTGCCCTCGTAGCGGTACTGCTTGGTCGCGTAGTAATGCATGTACTCGGGGAAGTCCTGCATCAGCCGCGTCGAGAGCGTGGCCAGGTCGCGCGCCGTCGTCGTGTGGCCCGCCTCGGTCAGCCCCTCGGGGTTCTTGTAGTGCGTGCCGTTCATGCCGAAGGCCTTGGCCTGCTCGTTCATCAGGCGCACGAAGTTCTCGACCGTGCCGCCCACGCCCTCGGCCAGCGCCACCGTGGCGTCGTTGCCCGACTGCACGATCATGCCCTTGAGCAGGTCGTCCACCGGCACCTGCATCTTCGGGTCGATGAACATGCGCGAGCCGGGCATCTTCCAGGCGCGCTCGGAGACCGGCAGCTTCTGCTCGAGCGTGAGCTTCTTGGCGCGCAAGGCGTCGAAGACCAGGTAGGCGGTCATGAGCTTGGTGAGCGACGCCTGCTCGACCGGGGCGTCGATCTCCTTGGCGGCCAGCACCTGGCCGGCCGTCACGTCCATCAGCAGATAGTTGCGCGCGGCGATCTCCGGGGGCTGGGGCGCCTGGGCCCACAGCAGGGTGGGAGCCAGGAGCAGAACACAGGCAAGGCGGCGCAGCGTGGACAGGGCGGAAGGCATGGGAGATGGGTTCTTCGATCGGTGTTGACCGCAAGGCGGTCCGGAAAAACAGCGGCGGCCGGCGCAACCGGCCGGGCGCATCAGGCCAGCGGCGCGCGCAGGTGGCGCACCACGAGATCCTTCAGGAGCGGCAATTGTCCGTGAAAGAAGTGGCCGCCCCCGGGCACAACCGTAACCGGCAGTGTCTGGGGGCGCGCCCAGTCCATGACGCTCGCCAGCGGCACGGTGTCGTCCTGCTCGCCGTGCACCACCAGCGAGGCCAGGTGCGCCTCGGGCGGCAGCTCGGCGACCGTGAAGCGGCTCGCGGCCGTGCCGACCAGCACCACGCGCTCGACCTGGCGCGCCGACCACAGCCGCGCCACCGCGTGGCTTGCGACGAAGGCGCCGAAGGAAAAGCCGGCCAGCGCGATCGGCCCCTCGGGGGCCGCCTGCTGCACCACGGCGAGCATGTCCTCGAGCTCGCCCCGGCCGTCGTCGTGCACGCCTTCGGTCGCGCCGACGCCGCGGAAGTTGAAGCGCACGGCCACGAAGCCACAGGCGACGAAGGCGCGCGCCAGGGTCTGCACGACCTTGTTGTCCATGGTCCCGCCATACAGCGGATGGGGGTGGGCGATCACGGCGGTGCCGCGCGCCGGCAAGGCAGGGTCGGGCCGATCGCGCAGCACCTCGATGCGGCCGGCCGGGCCGGTGTGGCTCAGGCGTTCGGTCTGGGCGTTCATGGGCAGGCTCCTGCGACGGCGAGGGGTCAGCGACCCACGTCGGCCGGCAGCAGCAGGCGCTCGACCACGCGGCCGTTCTTCAGGTGCGACTCGATGATCTCGTCGATGTCGTCGTGGTCCACGTAGCTGTACCAGACGCCATCCGGATAGACCACCGCCACCGGCGCGCCCTGGCAGCGGTCCAGGCAGCCGGCCTTGTTCACGCGCACCTTGCCCGGGCCGGCCAAGCCCGCGGCCTTGACCTGGCGCTTGCAGTGGTCGAAGGCCTGCTGGGCGCCGTGTTGGGCGCAGCAGTTCTCGCCGTTGGTGCGCTCGTTCAGACAGAAGAAGATGTGGCGCTGGAAGTAGGGAGGCTGGGCTGGTTGGGTCATGCGCCGATTCTAGGAGCGGGCCTCGCGGCGCGAGAGCAGCACCAGCACATACACCAGGGTTGCATGGGGCCACAGCCAGTCCAGCCACTGGCCGAGCCCGTAGAAACGGATGAAGCGCCCCTGCTCCCAGGCCTGCAGGGTCTGGGCGAAATAGGCGCTGGTGGGCGCGTCGTTGAGCAGGTCCAAATGCAGCATCAGCACCAGCAGCAGCAGCGCCGCGCAGGCACGCCGCGGCAGCGCCACCAGCGCCAGGGCCAGCGCAATGCCCAGCAGCACGCCCGCGCTGGCCGGCGGCGTGAGCCACTCCCAGGCGTGCACCGGCCCCCAGCTCAGGCCGGCCGACAGCGCCGTCACCGCCACCCCCACGGCGGCGGTGGCGAACACGAACAGCGCGCGCCGGCCCCGGTCGCGCAGGACGCAAAAACCCAGCAGGCAGGGAATCAGCAGCCCCAGCGCCACGGCCAGCGATTCGCCGGCCGGCGCCAGCGGCCGCAGCGGCGCCGCGCGCTCGGGCAGCCAGGCGAGGAACGGCGTGCCCTCGAGCAGCCCGATCAGCGCCTCCTCCAGCCGCTGCCACACCTGGCCCAATCCAAAGGGCAGCGCCGCCGGGAACAGCAGCGCCCACGGCCAGAGCGCCAGCAACGCCAGCGCCCCGCGCGAATGCGGCACGAACCAGCGCTCGCGAAAGCGGCTCCAGCGCGCGATGGCGCCGAAGCGCTCCAGCAGCGCCGCCGACAGCGCGCCGAGCAGCGCCCCGGCCGCATTCAGCACCAGGTCCAGGTTGGACGGCACGCGCCGCGGCAGGTAGATCTGCAGGAACTCCATGCCGAGCGACAGCAGCGTGCCGCTGAGCGCCGCCAGCGGCACGGCGGCGCGCGGCAGGCCCGAGCGCATGCAGGCCAGCGCCAGCAGGAAGCCCAGCGGCGCGTAGCCCGCCACGTTGATGTTGACGTCGAACCAGGTCCAGTAGGGCGGCGGGATCGGCGCCGTGAGGAACACCCAGGGCGAGACCCCCTGCGCGCGCCAGCCCTCGAAGGGAAACAGGCTGGCGAAGACGATCAGCGCGACGTAGATCAGCGCCAGCGGCCAGGCGACCGTCTTGTGCATGCGCGCGCCGCGCCCTCAGAACGGCTTGACCACCACCAGCACCACCACCGCCACCAGCAGCAGCACCGGCAGTTCGTTGAACCAGCGGAACCACACGTGGCCGTGCCGATCGCGCCCTTCGGCCAGCGCGCGCAGCAGCCGCGCACAGACGTGGTGGTAGCCGACGGTGACCAGCACCAGCGCCAGCTTGGCGTGCAGCCAGCCGTTGCCCGGCCCGCGACCGATGCCGTAGCCCAGCCACAGCCACAGCCCCAGCCCGATCGCCGGCACGGCCAGCAGGGTCGTGAAGCGCAGCAGCTTGCGCGCCATCAGCAGCAGCCGCTCGC
>NZ_ALEE01000078.1 GCF_000282995.1 Melaminivora alkalimesophila | reverse complement strand
CAGCCGCTCGCGCTCGGCCGTCGAGCCGGGCGCGACCATCGCCAGGTTGACGAAGATGCGCGGCAGGTAGAACAGGCCCGCGAACCAGCTGGCGATGAAGACGATGTGGAAGGCTTTGACCCAGAGCATGCGCGCCAGTGTGCCAAAAAAGATGCCCGGCGCAGCCGGGCGGAAAAGCCTTGGGGCGCGTGCCGCAAGGCCCCGCTCAGGGAGGCAAAGCGGGGGGCGGCAGGCCGCCCGCAGGCAATCTAGCACCGCGCGGCAGCCGGCGCAAGGCAGCTCCCGGGCTGCAGGCGCCGCCGCACTGTCGCACAATGGTCCGCCATGCACCTGTCCAGCCCCACCCCCTTTCCGAGCCAGCGCCCGCGCCGGCTGCGCCGCGACGCCTTCACCCGCAACCTGGTGCGCGAGCACCGGCTGTCGCCACACGACTTCATCTACCCGGTCTTCGTGCACGAGGGCGAGGGCCGGCGCACGCCCGTGCCCTCCATGCCCGGCGTCGAGCGCCTGAGCCTGGACCTGCTGCTGCCGGTGGCCGAGGAATGCGTGCAGCTGGGCATCCCCTGCCTGGCGCTCTTTCCCTCCATCGACGGCGCGCTGAAGACGCCCGACGGCAAGGAGTCCCTCAACCCCGAAGGCCTGATCCCGCGCACGATCCGCGCGCTGAAAGCGGCATTCCCCGAGCTGGGCGTGATGACCGACGTGGCGCTCGACCCCTACACCAGCCACGGCCAGGACGGCCTGGTGGACGAGAGCGGCTACATCCTGAACGACGAGACGGTGGAGATCCTGGTCGGCCAGGCGCTGGCGCACGCCGAGGCCGGCGTGGACATGGTCGCGCCCAGCGACATGATGGACGGGCGCATCGGCGCGATCCGCGACGCCCTGGAGGCCCACGGCCACATCCACACCCGCATCATGGCCTACAGCGCCAAGTACGCGAGCGCCTTCTATGGGCCGTTCCGCGATGCCGTGGGCTCGGCCGCCAACCTGGGCGCGAGCAACAAGGACGTCTACCAGATGGACCCGGCCAACACCGACGAGGCGCTGCGCGAGGTGGCGCTGGACCTGGCCGAGGGCGCCGACATGGTGATGGTCAAGCCCGGCATGCCCTACCTCGACGTGCTGCGCCGCGTCAAGGACGAGTTCCGGGTACCGACTTTCGCCTACCAGGTGTCGGGCGAATACGCCATGCTCAAAGCGGCTTCGTCCAACGGCTGGCTGGACCACGACAAGGTGATGATGGAAGCGCTGCTGGCCTTCAAGCGTGCGGGGGCGGACGGCGTGCTGACCTACTTTGCCCTGGAGGCGGCACGCCTGCTGCAACGCCCGCGCGCGTGACCCCCGCGACGGGCCGGCCCGCCGCCGGAGACCGTCGTGCACCCCAGTCCGCCACCCCCACCGATCCGCATCTTCCACCTGCAGCCGGGCGCCAGCGTCAGCGAACTGCCCGCCCTGCCCGCGCACCCCCCGCCCGTGGGCTTTTACTGGGTCGCCTGCACGCGCGCCTTCCTTGAGGAGCAGGCCGACGCCATCCAGTCCATGCTGCAGGCCGTCACCGGACTGCAGCTGGTCGACCTGCACCTGACCGACCTGCTGAGCACCCAGCTGCCCTCGCACTACGACTACACCTCGCAATACGACCTGCTGGTGATGCGCCAGCTCGCCACCACCGAGGGCGCGGCCGAGGAGCCGCTGCCGCGCCCGGTGCCCGGCGGGCCGCGCGTGCTGCGGCGCATTGACACCAGCCCGGTCGGCCTGGTGGTGTTCGACGCGCTGCTGCTCAGCGTGCACCCGCCGGACTGCCAGGTGCGCGACAGCTATGCCGAGCGCCTGACGGCGCCCCCGCCGGTGGCGCCCCAGCCGGCGCATCCGGATGCGCTCGAGGCGGCCGGCGAAGGCCCGGTCTGCCAGCTGCACCCCGGCGCGCCGATCGCCGGCGTGCGCCTGCCGGCCAGCCCCGCCGACCTGATGCTGCGTCTGGTCAACCGCATCGTGGACAACTACCTGGACCTGCGCCGCGAGCTCTCGCGCCAGCTCGACCACTGGCAGGTCGCGCTGCTCAACCCTCGCGGGCGCTTCAACCACTGGAGCTCGCTGATGGCCGCGCGCCTGGCGCTGCACCACCTGGCCGAGATCTGCGAGGACCAGCGCTCGGCGCTGCAGGCCTGGGGCGCGGCGCTGGATGCGGGCAGCGTGGCCGGCGACAACCTGGTGGCGCAGCGCGAACTCGACCTGCTGAAAGTCAGGAGCCGCGACGTGCTGGAGCACATCGCCCGGGTGGCGCACCACGTGCGCCGGCTGGAGCAAAGCACCGAGGCGGCCGTGCAGATGCACTTTTCGGTGCAGAACAACCGCACCAACGAGATCATGCGCGTGCTCACGGTGCTCACCGCCGTGTTCCTGCCGCTGAACCTGATCGCCGGCATCTTCGGCATGAACTTCGAGTTCCTGCCCTTCGTGGACATGCCCAACGGCTTCTGGGGCGCGCTGTTCGCCATGCTCGGCATCGCCGCCGCGCTCACCGCCTACTTCTGGCGCAAGCGCTACCTGGAGCACACGGGCCAGCGCTGAGGAGAGCGCCGCGCGAGCGGGCAGCCGCGCCACACGCGGGACAATGTTTGCTTTGACAATGATTGACCGGTCAATTATCGTCGCGCCCCATGCCCGATTCCTGCCCCTCCGTCCCCGGTTTCGCGTCCGAGCGCAGCATCGGGCTGCAGCTGCGGCGCATCGTCATCCAGCTCGGACAGGCGATCGACCGGCGCATGGAGCCGCTCGCCCTCACGGATGCGCAGTGGAAGCCGCTGGTGCAGCTGCTGCGCCATGAGCACCCACCCACCGCCACCGCGCTGGCGCGCGACTGCCACATCGACAGCGGCGGCCTGACGCGCCTGCTCGACCGGCTGCAGGCCAAGGGGCTGTGCCGGCGCGAACGCTCGCCGCAGGACCGGCGCGTGGTGCACGTGGTGCTGACCGAGGCCGGCCGCGCCGTCGCGCTCCAGCTGCCGGCGGTGCTGG
>NZ_ALEE01000077.1 GCF_000282995.1 Melaminivora alkalimesophila | reverse complement strand
GTGGCTCAGGGCCGCTGCATCTGGCAGGGGGTCGGCATCTCGGCACGCTCGGCCGGGATCTGGCGCACCACCCGGAAGCCGTAGCCCGAGCCCTCCACGTCGAAACGCACGCCGGGACTGCCGAGCCGCTCCATCACGCCCACCACCAGCTGCTGCTGGAACTGGTGGTCGCTGGCGCGCATGCGCCCCCGCTGCCCCGCCAGCGAGACCTCGGCCTGCTCGAGGGCGCGCGCCACGGCCAGCGCGTCGGTGCTGCCGGCGCGCTCCAGCGCCTGCGCCAGCGCCTCGATCAGCAGCTGCATGCGCATGTGGACGTAATCGTCCTGGGGGCGCGGGAAGCGCTCGCGAAAGGACTGGTAGAAGCGTTCGCTGGCGGCGGTCGGCAGGTTGGGCAGCCAGTCCGCCACCGCCACCACCTTGCCCACGCCGGCATCGCCCAGCGCCGCCGGTGCGCCCAGCGCGTTGCCATAGAAGGTATAGAAGGTGCCCTCGTAGCCGACCTCGCGCGCCGCCTTAACCAGCAGCGTCAGGTCGTTGCCCCAGTTGCCGGTGACCACCGCCTGGGCGCCGCTCGCCTTGATCTTCACGGCGTAGGGCGCAAAGTCCTTGATGCGCCCGACCGGATGCAGCTCCTCGCCCACGATCGCCACGTCCGGCCGCTGGCGCGCCAGCTGCTCGCGCGCCTCGCGCAGCACGGCCTGGCCAAAGCTGTAGTCCTGGCCGATCAGGTAGACCCGCGACAGCGCCCGATTCTCGCGCATCACCTCCATCAGCGCAGCCATTCGCATGTCGGCGTGCGCATCGAAGCGGAAGTGCCAGAAGCTGCATTTCTCGTTGGTCAGAATGGGATCGACCGCCGAGTAATTCAGGAACACCACGCGCCGCCCTGGATCGCGCTGGTTGTGCTTGTTGATGGCTTCGATCAGCACGGCGGCGGTGGCCGAGGAGTTGCCCTGCAAGATGATGCGCGCGCCGTCGTCGATGGCCGCGCGCAGGGCCGACAGTGCCTCCTCGTTTTGGCCCTTGCTGTCGTAGCGCAGCAGCTGCAGCCGCCGGGTCCCACCCTCGGAGGCGGGCAGCGCGACGCCGCCGCGCTCATTCACGCGCTCCACCGCCCAGGCAATGTTGCGAAACACGGCTTCGCCGGCGTTGGCGAAGCTGCCGGAGAGGCTCTCCACCATCGCGACCTTGATGGGCATTCCGGACGCACCGGGGTTGCCCTGGGCATGGGCGGGAGACGAGGTGAACCACAGGGTCGAACAAAGCAACCCACAGAAGCGGACGGTGGCGCCGCGGCGGGACAGAGGGGACATGGCTCCAGTGAACAGTGGCAGAAACAAAAAGCGGCGAGGGACCCCGGCCGCCTTTTTCCATTCTTGCCTGCCCAGCGCGCCCTTGGAGCGGCCGCGCCCAAAAATAAAGCCAGCCCAAGAAATGCGCGCAAGTGTCCCGAATCGGAAAAAACTTTGTTCGCTTTTGACGGAAGAAGCACCAAGTTGATGGAGTGTTGGCAGCTTTTGCTGCAACAGAGGAAAGATAGAGAGAAGTTTCAGCAACAGGCATCCAAAAGCACCCAATTGCTCGCAATTTCAGGAAACGCGCGGCGGAGTACGCGCCTGATGCGCACGCCCAGGCCCAGCGCCTTGGCGCCCGACGGCAGAAGCGGAAGGGAAAACTGCAGGGAGGCCCCGCTCCCCGGCCCTGAGCTCAGGAGGGACTGCGCGGCACCGCCTCGCGCTCCTGCAGAGGCAGGGGCGGGGCGCCCGTCGGCGCTGCCGACAGGGCAGGCACGGGCTGCAACGCCACGTAGCGCTCGAACAGCTGGAAGAAGCGCTCGTAGAAAGGGGCGTCGCTGATGGTCTCGCTTCCGACCTTCACGAGGGTGTCATCGGTGGCGCTGAAGGGCAGCGATACCGACCCGAGGCCCCCCACCCCGAGGGAGGCCGAATTGTTCACTTTCTTGATCACGTAGCGGTCCTGCACGGCACTGGCATAGATGGAAGTGCGGACCCCATCGCCGTCCTCGCTCGCACACACCACTCGCATCTCCACGGCGTAGTGGTTGTCCGGGTGCGGCTGATAGTACTTGCGGCCACTGACCAGCTCGGCGCTGGCAGAATGGACCACGTAGCCCTGGCTGAGCAGGGCGCGGCGCGCCGCCTCGCAGGCGCGGTCCTGGGGCGCCAGCGCCTCGCGCACGTGCATGCTGGAGGTGTCGAAGTCGTTGGGTGTGAAGCCGGTCGGGGCCGAGCGGTCCAGGCCCGGAACGGCGTCCGGGATGCGCGCACACCCTGCCGCCAGCAGGCAGCAGGCGATGGCAAGCGGGAGCCGGGCGGCAGATCCGGCCGGCAGGCGAAGGCGACGCAACGCAAACATCGTCAGGCGGAACGGGAAGGTTTCAAGTCTTCATGCAACCGCCGCGCCCACCGACGCCAGGTCCCAGCGGGGGCGGACCTCGAAGCGGTAGTCGGCCCGGGCTTGCTCCAGCCCGGCCTGCAGGCGCATGGCAGCGACCATCGCGATCATGGCGCCGTTGTCGGTACACAGGTGCAGCTCCGGATAATGCACCCGCACCCCGCGCGCGCGGCAGGCGGCGTCGAGCCGCTC
>NZ_ALEE01000076.1 GCF_000282995.1 Melaminivora alkalimesophila | reverse complement strand
GGGGAGCCGCTCGCGCAGCCGGCGGTTGGCGCCGACGCCCCCCGCCACCACCACGCGCTCAAGCCCTGTCTGGGCCAGTGCCGCCAGGGTTTTGCGGACCAGCACCTCGACGATCGCCTCCTGGGTGCTGGCCGCCAGGTCCGCACGGCGCTCCTGCAGGCCCGCGCCCAGGCGGTTGGCCTGCGTGAGCACCGCCGTCTTCAGCCCGGCGAAGGAGAAATCCAGGTCGCGGCTGTGCAACAGCGGTCGGGGCAGCTTGAAGGCCGCAGGATCGCCGTCCTCGGCCAGCCGCGCCAGCGCCGGGCCGCCCGGATAGCCCAGGCCGAGCAGCTTGGCAGACTTGTCGAAGGCCTCGCCGGCCGCATCGTCGATGGTCTCGCCCAGGAGGCCGTAGCGCCCCACGCCATCCACCCGCATGAGCTGCGTGTGCCCCCCCGAGACCAGCAGCGCCACGAAGGGGAACTGCGGCGGGTCGGCGCTCAAGAAGGGCGACAGCAAGTGGCCTTCCAGGTGGTGCACGCCGAGCACCGGCCGGTCGAGGGCCGCGGCCAGCGCGCACGCCACCCCGGCGCCGACGAGTAATGCGCCCGCCAGTCCGGGCCCCTGGGTGTAGGCCACCACATCGATCTCGGACAGCTGCGCGCCTGCATCGCGCAATACCGCCTCGGTGAGCGGCAACACCCGGCGGATGTGGTCGCGGCTGGCGAGCTCCGGCACCACGCCACCGTAGGCCTGGTGCATCTCCACCTGGCTGTGCAGCGCGTGCGCGAGCAGCGTCGGCGCTTCGGTTTGCGCCGCGCCGGCACGCACGAGCGCCACGCCCGTCTCATCGCAGGACGACTCGATGCCCAGGATCAATTGGCTCATAGGGCCCGAGTGTAGTGGCGGGCCGGGCGC
>NZ_ALEE01000075.1 GCF_000282995.1 Melaminivora alkalimesophila | reverse complement strand
CGGGCCGGGCGCCCGCCGCGCCTGCAGGGTTACCAGCGATCCGAGCGCATGCGCAGCTCCCAGGCGCCCTTGCGCATCTGGTAGACCCCGACGGCCCCATAGCGCAGCTCGCCCTGCTCGTCCCATGCCATGGTGCCCGTGACCGGGGCGTAGCCGTTGATGCCCCGCAACGCCTTGGTGATGTCCGCGGGCGCGGCCGAGCCCGCCTTGCGGATGGCCTCGCTGACCACGTACATGGCGTCGTAGGTGTAGTGACCGCCATAGGCCGGCGGCTGCTGGAAGGCGGCCGTGTAGCGCTCCAGGAACTGCCGCCCGGTGGTGAACTCGGTCACGTCCAGCACCGGCGAGGTGGCGTAGATCTCGTCGATCAGGCCCATACCCTTGATCATGTCGGCCGTCTTGACCAGGTCGCCACCCAGCAGGGCAACCCGCGTGTGGCCCAGCTTTCGCAGCTCCTCGAGCAGCGCCAGCGACTGGAAATCGTTCAGCATGGACACGATGACGCGCACATTGGACGCCTTGAGCCTGGCCGCCAGTTCGGCGAACTGCGTGGTCTTGTCGTCGAAACCCTGGCGCACCGCAATGGTCTTCTTGGCCTTCTCGAGTTCGACCGCGGCGCCGTCGGCCAGTCCCTTGCCATAAGGCGACCCATCGTCCACCACCGCGTAGGCGTCGGCCGCCAGCTGGGAGGCGGCAAAGGAGCCCAGCGCGCGGGCCTGGAGGGCATCGTTGGCGACGATGCGGAAGGTGGTGGGCAGGCCGAGCTGCGTGATGCGCGGGTTGGTGGAGATGATCATCTGCGGGATGTTCTTCTCTCCGTAGATCGGTGCTGCCTCCAGGCTGACGCCCGAGTTCAGGTGCCCGATCACGGCCGACACGCCCGCCTCCACGAGCTGCTGGGCAGCGGCGCGCCCGCCCGCCGGGTCGGCCCGGTCGTCCTGGGCAAGCACCTCGAACTGCACGCGCTTGCTGTCCACGGTGTAGCCATTTTTGTGCAACTCGTCGACGGCCATGCGCACGCCATTGAGCAGGTCCTGTCCCAACGCGGCCAGTGGGCCCGACAGCGGTTGGGCCACCCCGATGCGGATCGTGTCCGGCACCTTGTTGCAACCGACGAGCAGACCCCCGGCGCCCAAGGCGAGGCCCAGCCCCGCAGAAAATTGCCGGCGGTTCATCCCTTGTGTCATGCAGCCCTCCCTGAAACACGGCAAATGCAACCGAATGTTTACCCGATTCCTTTGCACGCGCCATGGGAAAAGCCCGCACCCGCAGTGCAGGCGCGGATCGGTCGGGCCTTGCGGGCGCCGCGCTGCTACAGGCCGCCGGTGATGTACTGCTCCATCTGCTCGATCAGGAAGCGCTGGTGCGAGATCACGCTCTTGACCAGGTCGCCGATGGAGACCAGCCCGACCACCTCCTCGCCTTCGAGCACCGGCAAGTGGCGCAGGCGGTTTTCCGTCATCAGCGCCATGCACTCCTCGCAGCTCTGCGACGGGTGCACGAAGCGCACGGCGCGGGTCATGATCTCGCTGACCGGTGTATCGCCGGAGGAGCGCCCGTGCAGCACCACCTTGCGGGCGTAGTCGCGCTCGGTGAAGATGCCGGCGATCTTTCCGTCCTGCATCACCAGCAGCGCGCCGATGCCCTCCTCCGCCATGCGCTGGAGCGCCGTCAGCACCTTGTCGTCGGGCGAGACGCTGTGCACCCGGTTGTTCGGCTTGTTCCTGAGGATCTCTGCAACGGTGGTCATCTGGCTCTCCCGTGGGTGGTTGCTTGGAATGACCCGAAGTGTTCCCGTTGCGCTGCGCGGGCGCAACCCGGCGCAACCCGGGCGGCCGCCCCCGGGGGACGGCCGGCATGGCATGTAAAGAAGCATGAAGTTCACTACCATCGGCTGGCCGTGGCGCGTGGATGTGCGACAGTGCGCCCTTGGCGCTGCCGCCCGCCCGCGTGCCGCGGGGGCGCTGCAGGCCCGTCGCCGCTGCGGCACGGGTGCTGCGCGCCGCCGGCGGCCCC
>NZ_ALEE01000074.1 GCF_000282995.1 Melaminivora alkalimesophila | reverse complement strand
ATGGCGCAGAGGGCAGTGCCAGCACCAGCGTGCCGTCCCACCGCCCGGAATCTGCCGGGTTGCGCCGCAGCTGCGCCTGCACGGGGATGGCGTGCGCGCTGGCGCGCACCTGCGCCAGCCACTGCGCCAGGGCTTCGGCCGGTGCAGCCTGCAGGCGGAGCGTGGCGCGGTCGCCGGCGATGGCCAGCTGAGCGCTCTGTGGCAGGTGCTGCGCGATGCCCGTGCGCAGGACTGCAGGGGCGTCGACCGGGTCGCGCGGGCGCGGCGCCGCGCGCAGCTGCTGTGCCTCGGCCTGCAGCGCCTGCATGCGCGCCAGCCGGGCATCCAGTTCCTCATGGCGCAGGGACGAGCCGCGCA
>NZ_ALEE01000073.1 GCF_000282995.1 Melaminivora alkalimesophila | reverse complement strand
GCCGCGCAGCGTCGCCAGCGCAGGCGCCAGCAGCAGCCACCAGGCGAGCGCCAGGCCCAGCAGGCCCGCCGCCAGCAGCACCAGCGCTTGCTCGCGCGCGGCGAGGGTCTTCCAGTGCCTGCGCAAGGCGCCGGACCATGGGCGGCCGGCCGTCGTGGATGTCATCGACCCGCTCCCTCCGTGTCGGCGCGCAGCACCAGCGCATCGTCCCGGGCCAGCAGCTGCACGCCTTCGGCAGCCGCCCGCTGACGTGCCGCGGCCAGCTCCTGGGCGTTGAGCACCAGGCCGGGCAGGCGCAGCTCGCCGTCGCCGTACTCGATGGCCGCCACCGCGCGACCCGCCGGCAGGGCGTGGCCGGCTGCGGCCATGAGCGGCTCCAGGTCGCGCGCCGACAGGCTGCCCGCCTGCTGGCGCAACCGGGCGAGCTCGCGCTCCATCTGCACCGGGGCATCGACGACCACCTGCACCTGCGGGAAGCTCTCCGTCAGCAGCCGGTCCACGGCGGCGCGCTTGGCCGCCAGCGCCTGGCGGTCCTGCCAGGCCCAGAGGTTCAGGCCCGCCACCTGCACCAGCACCAGCGCCAGCAGCGCCCAGCGTGCCGGGCGCCACGGCGGCGCGTGCAGGAAGGTGTGGGCCGCGGCCGCAGCGCGGCGCAGCAGGCGCGTGCCGCCGCTGCTGGCGAGATCGAACTGCGCCAGGTTCCAGGGGCTGCGCGTGGCGGCCAGCATGCGCTCGGCCGCGGTCTGCAGCTGGATCCGGCGTGGCGCCAGCAGCCGCTCGGCCAGCGCCACCACCGCCGGCTCGGCGCGCACCGGCGGGTCATCCTCACCCGGCGCGCCCAGCCACGTCGCCGCCGTGGCGTCCAGCGGGAGCACGGCCGCCGCCAGTTCCGGACCGGCTCCGGCGACCGCAAGGCGGGCCTGCTCGGGCGGACCCAGCACCGTGCCCTCGGGCCGGCCGCTGGCGGTCGGGCCGGGCGCCAGCTCCGGCACCACCCGGTCCACCGGTCGGCCGGCCGCCTCCAGGGCCTGCAGCGCGGCCTGCAGCCAGGCGCGCTCGCACACCGCCACCCAGGCGGTGCTCCCGGACTGCGCGCCTGGCTCGAGGGCGAAGTGCAGCGTGGCGGGGTCGTCCAGCAGCTGTTCCTCCAGCAGCCCCTCGAGCACGGCACGCACCCGCCCGGCCTGGGCAAGCGCTCCCGGCGGCAGGGCCACGCGGTGCCAGGAGAGGGCGCGCGCCGGCACCACCGCCACGGTCTCGCCCGCACGCCCGGCGGCAGGCAGCAGCGCCGCGGTGGCGCTGCCGTGCCGGCTGACGGCCTGGCCGTCGGCAGACAGGGCGTAGTCGTAGCTGGCGTCGGCTGCCAAAGGCGCCAAGGGCAGGAGAATGGCGAGGGTGCTCATGGGGTCGTGGCTGGCGCGGCATTGTAGGGGCCGGCCTGCGGCGCCGGCGCCGGCAGCGCGCCGCGCTCGCGCCACAGCGTGCGCGCCTCGCCCGGCAGCTTGTGCACCAGGGAGCGCTCCTGCACCGCCACGTCCCCCAGCCGCAGCCGCCCGCGCACCTCGAAATACTGGGAGCTCACCCCATGCGTCGCCGGCGTGATGCCCCCGGCCGTGCCGAGCAGCCGGACGGCATCGGCCTCGCTGCGAAAGTGCTGCGCCTCGCGCGCCAGCACGAGTTGCTGCGCCTGCGCCATGGTCAGGCCGTCGGCGCTGGCCCACAGGGCCACGGCGCCGGCGGTGTTGAGGTTCAACCGGGTGCGCGCCGGCAGCAGCGTCGCATGGGGCGCCAGCACCTCCAGCGTCTGCGGCGGCACGCCCCACCAGCCCAGCTGCGACAGGCTGCGCGGCAGCAGCGGCGCGACCTCGGGCGTAGCGTCGGCGGCCAGCGCCTGCACCAGCTGCTGCGCGATGGCGTCGAGCTGGCTGGCCGGCAGCCCCAGGTAGTCGAACAGGCGCGCGAACTGGCGCCGCGCGGTCTCGTCCACGCGGCCGTCGCGCTCCAGGTTGCGCAGGTTCAGCAGGCCCTGCTGGTCGGTGATCTGGCCCGACAGGAACGCATCGGCCGTGTCGGTGCTGGCGTCTTCCACCTGCGCGACGTTGCGACTGGCGGCCAGGAAGGTGGACAGCCGGGCCTCCGCCAGCGGCACCGCCCAGGGCTCGGCCAGGTTGTCCGTGCCGTCGCCGGCGCGCGCCAGGGCATCCTCGCGCAGGATCAGCCGCGACCAGTCGAGCGCACCGACCAGGATCCAGGCCGCCTGGATGCGCGCGCGCTCGGCCGTCTCCACCTCCACGGCGCGCCACTGCTGCCACAGTGCCGCTGCGGCGAAGCTCGCCACCAGCGCCACGGTCAGCATGGCCGCCAGCAGGGCGGCGCCGCGCCCGTGCCGCCTCACGACTTGCCCCCGCCGACCAGCGGATTGACCCAGTCGTGCACCAGCGTGCCCGACAATGCGCCGCCCGCCGGCAGCTCCAGCTGCAGCCGCACCCCGTCCGGCACCCGCGCGGCGGCTTCCGAGAGCCCGCCCGGCGCGCGCGGCGCCTGCGCCCCGGTCGCGCCGCTGGACAGGGCATTGGCCCAGGCGCCGCCCCGAAAGTAGTGCAGCTGCCAGCCCTGCAGCGGCAGCAGCCGC
>NZ_ALEE01000072.1 GCF_000282995.1 Melaminivora alkalimesophila | reverse complement strand
GCAGCAGCCGCACCTCGCTGCCCGGCGCGGCGCCGGGCGTGCGCGCCCACAGTGCGGCCTGCTGCCATGCCGCCTCCCATTGGGCGCGCGTGCGCACGGGGGGCGACTGCCAGCGCAGCCAATAGGTCTGGGCGCCGGCGCTGCGGCGTGCCCAGGCCACCACCAGCGCGCCCTCGTCCGGCAGCTGCGTGCCGCGCCGCGTCAGGCGCAGCGCCTGCCCGTCCCAGGCGATCGGTTCGGTGTGCTCCAGCGGCAGCAGGGCGTCCAGGTCGGCCGACCACTGCGCCAGCACCGCCTGCAGCGCCAGCAGCTCGTCGGCGCGCGCGCGGGTGTGCTCCTGGGCGCGCACCATGCCGTCCAGCCCGCGCCAGCTGGCCAGCGCCAGCAACGCCATGACGAACAGCGCCACCAGCAGTTCGACCAGCGTGAAGCCCCGCCGTGCATGCCCGCCCCGCGGGCCGCCCGCCGATCCGCGCATCAGTAGCGCCCCACGATGGTGGACAGGCGCAGCACCGGATGGGTGCCATCGTGCACCTGGGCGTCCACGCGGCGAAACTGCGGGTTCGGCGTGGGCGAGGTCGTGACCGTCACCGCGTACACGTGGCCGGCCTGGGTGCAGCTGCGCCCCTCGTCGCCGAGGGGCGGCATCTGGCGCGCCAGCCGCACGCGCACCAGCTCGTTCTGTGCGCACAGGTGGGCCAGCACCACGTCGGTCTGCCGCGCCGCGTTGCGCGCCAGCGCCGAGGTGGCCTGGCTGCCGGCCAGCAGCGCGATCGCCACGATCGCCAGCGCCACCAGCACCTCCACCAGGGTGAAGCCGCGCGCGGCGGCCCGGACATGGCTCACGGCGCCGCCTGCACGGTGAACGGCCCCAGGCCATCGGTGCCCACCGCCACGGCCTGCCCGGGATGGGCGCGGTTGACGAGCACCACCTGCTGGGCGCCGATCAGCGGCTCCGGTCCCAGCCACAGCTCTGCCGCCCCGCGCACGCCGGTCTGGGGGTCCAGCCAGGCGCCCGCCTGCGCCGCGGCACCCGGCAGGCCTTCGAAGCGAAACCCCGAGGCATCGGCCCGCCAGCGCACCGGCACCCCCGAGGCGCGCGAGCGGGCGCGCGCGCCGTCCAGCAACGCCGCCAGCCGCTCGCCCTCGCGCGCCAGCTGCGTGGCGCCGGGGTCGCGCAGCGCCAGCGTGGCCCCGGCAGTGGCGAGGGCCATGATCGCCAGCACCACCAGCAGCTCCAGCAGCGTAAAGCCCCTGGGACAGCGGGCGCGCGGGCCACGGCTACTGCCAGCTGCCGATGTCGGCATCCTTGCCCTCGCCCCCCGGCTGGCCGTCGGCGCCGAAGGACATGACGTCCACCTCGCCCCGGATGCCCGGGTTCAGGTACTGGTAGGGGCGGCCCCAGGGGTCGTTCGGCAGCTTCTCCAGGTAGGGGCGCCAGTGGTTCGGGATCGGCCCCGCCGTGGGCTTGGCGACCAGCGCCTGCAGGCCCTGCTCGGCCGTGGGATAGCGCTGGTTGTCGAGGCGGTACAGCTTGAGCGCCTGCATGATGTTCGTGATGTCGGTGCGCGCCGCCGTGCTGCGCGCGTCGTCGGCGCGGTCGAGCACGTTGGGCACGATGAGGGCGGCCAACACGCCAATGATGACCAGCACCACCATCAGCTCGATCAGGGTGAAGCCGGCGGCGCGGCGGCGCTTGCCGGGGTGCAGCGGCGCGGCGGCGGCGGCGCAAAGGCAGGAAGGACCAGGCATGGGCGGGCAATGATAAATAATCGCCCGATGGTGACACACAAGAGGCAGGCCTGGGGAGTGCGGTTGGCCACGCTGGTGCTGTGGCTGGCCGTGGGCGCCAGCGCGGTCCATTGGGCGCTGGCGTGGTCGGCGCGCCCGCTGGCGCCGCTGGCGGCTGCGGCGCCCGAGGGGCTGCGCGCCGACCCG
>NZ_ALEE01000071.1 GCF_000282995.1 Melaminivora alkalimesophila | reverse complement strand
CTGAACCGGCGGCCAGCTTTCAGCCGGCGCGCCGCGCGGCGCTGCTGGCCACCGCCAGCGCCGTCATGTTCAGCACCCGGCGCATGGTCGCGGCCGGCGTCAGGATGTAGGCCGTCGCGGCCGTGCCCATCAGGATCGGGCCCACGGTGACGCCGCCGCTGGTCGTGCTCTTGAGCACGTTGTAGAGGATGTTGGCCGAGTCCAGGTTCGGGCAGATCAGCACGTTGGCCGAGCCCGTGAGCGTCGAGTCGCCCAGGTAGGTGGCGCGGATCTTCGGCTCCAGCGCGGCGTCGCCGTGCAGCTCGCCGTCGCATTCGATTTCCGGATGCTGCGCCACGAACAGGTCGCGCGCCGCGCGCATCTTGCGCGCCGAGCCGCGGCGCGAGGAGCCGAAGCTGGAGTGCGACAGGAAGGCAACCTTCGGGGGCAGGCCGAAGCGCTGCACTTCCTGCACCGCCGCCCAGGCGATGTTGGCCAGCTCCTCGGCGCTCGGGTCCTCGTTGACGTAGGTGTCGGCAATGAACAGCGGGCCGAAGTTCGTCGTCATCAGCGCGTTCAGCGCCGCGTACTGGTGCGCTCCGGGGGCGCGCCCCAGGATGTGGTCGATGCGCTCCAGGTGCGTCTCGTAGGTGCCGCTCAGGCCGCAGATCATGGCGTCGGCGTCGCCGATGCGCACCATCAGCGCGGCGATGATGGTGTTGGAGCGCCGCACCGCGGCCTTGGCGACCTCGGGCGTGGCGCCATCGCGGCGCATGATCTGGTGGTACAGCTCCCAGTACTGGCGAAAGCGCGGGTCGTCCTCGGGGTTGACGACTTCCACGTCCACGCCCGGCTGCATGCGCAACCCGGCCTTGGCCAGGCGCGTGGCGATCACCGCCGGGCGGCCGATCAGGATGGGCCGGGCGATGCCGTCGTCGATCGCCACCTGGGCGGCGCGCAGCGCGCGCTCGTCCTCGCCGTCCGCGTAGGCGACGCGCTTGTGCTCCTCCGGCTGGGACTTCGCCAGGTTGATGACCGGGCGCATCAGCAGCCCCGTCTGGTAGACGTAGCGCGAGAGATGCTCGCGGTAGGCTTCCATGTCCGGGATGGGCCGCGTGGCCACGCCCGAGCGCGCCGCGGCCTCGGCCACGGCCGGAGCGATCTTCAGGATCAGTCGCGAGTCGAAGGGCGTGGGGATGAGGTAGTCAGGCCCGAAACTCAGATCGGTGCCGACGTAGGCATTGGCCACCTCCTCGCTCACGTTTTCCTTGGCGAGCGCGGCGATCTGGCGCACGCAGGCGAGCTTCATCTCCTCCGTGATCTTGGTCGCGCCGCAGTCGAGCGCGCCGCGGAAGATGTAGGGGAAGCACAGGACGTTGTTCACCTGGTTCGGGTAGTCCGAGCGACCGGTGGCGATGATGCAGTCGGGGCGCACGGCCTTGGCCAGCTCGGGCCGGATCTCCGGCTCGGGGTTGGCCAGCGCCAGGATGATCGGGCGCGCCGCCATGGTCTTGACCATCTCGGCGGTGAGCACGCCCGGCGCGGAGCAGCCCAGGAACACGTCGGCGCCCGCCACCACGTCGGCCAGCGTGCGCGCCTCGGTATTCTGTGCGTAACGCGCCTTGGACTCGTCGAGGCCCGTGCGGCCGGTGTGGATCACGCCCTTGGAATCGACCATGTAGATGTGTTCGCGGCGCACGCCCAGCCCGACCATCACGTCCACGCAGGCGATCGCCGCCGCGCCCGCGCCCGAGACGGCGACCTTCACCGCGCCGATGTCCTTGCCGACCAGCTCCAGCCCGTTGAGCAGTGCGGCGCTGGAGATGATGGCCGTGCCGTGCTGGTCGTCGTGGAACACCGGGATGTTCATGCGCCTGGACAGCTCGCGCTCGATGTAGAAGCACTCGGGCGCCTTGATGTCCTCCAGGTTGATGCCGCCCAGCGTCGGCTCCAGCGCCGCGATGATCTCGACCAGCTTGTCCGGGTCGCGCTCGGCCAGCTCGATGTCGAACACATCGATGCCGGCGAATTTCTTGAACAGGCAGCCCTTGCCCTCCATCACCGGCTTGCCGGCCAGCGGGCCGATGTCGCCCAGGCCCAGCACCGCCGTGCCGTTCGTGACCACGCCGACCAGGTTGCCGCGCGCCGTGTAGTCGAAGGCCTTGGCAGGGTCGGCCTGGATGTCCAGGCACGGGTAGGCGACGCCGGGCGAATAGGCCAGCGACAGGTCGCGCTGGTTCGACAGCGGCTTGGTGGGGGTGACGGACACCTTGCCGCGCACGGGGCTGCGGTGGTATTCGAGGGCGGCTTCGCGCAGGGCGGCTTCGGCGGCGGAGAGAGGCTGGTTCATGGCAGGAGGAGCCAGGGGCTCGGCGAAACGAAAGGAGGGCGGAACAAGCTTACTGCATGCTGACGCTGGCGGTGGTGCCGGCAACGCCAAAAAAGCCCCGCAGGCCAGGGCGGCCGACGGGGCAGGGAGCGGGTGGTCACCTTCGGTCGGGTGTCGTGGGGCGCGACGCGGTCAGTGGGCGTCCGCCTGCCGGGCGGCGAGCACGGCCGCGCTGGTGTCGCGGCTGGCGCCGTTGAAGAACACATTCAGTGCCACGGCAGAGATCGAGGCGAGGAGAATACCGGATTCGACCAGCGGGTGGATGGCGTGCGGCATCCACTGGCGGAAGTTGGGCGCCACCAGCGGGATCATGCCCACGCCGATGGACACGGCGACGATCATGGCGTTGTTGCGGTTGTCCTGGAAGTCCACCGTCGACAGGATGCGGATGCCGGTCGCCGCCACCATGCCGAACATCACCAGGCCCGCGCCGCCCAGCACCACCGTGGGCAGCGACTCGATCAGCGCCGCCATCTTGGGCAGCACGCCCAGCACGATCAGGATCACGCCGCCGGCGACGCACACCCAGCGGCTCTTGACGCCCGTGACGGCCACCAGGCCCACGTTCTGCGAGAAGCTGGTGTAGGGGAAGGTGTTGAAGATGCCGCCGATGATGGTGCCCAGGCCATCCGTGCGCAGGCCGCGCGTCAGGTCCTCGCGCGTGACCTCCTTGCCGGTCATGTCGCCCAGCGCCAGGAACATGCCGGTGGACTCGATCATCACCACGATCATGACCAGCGACATGGTCAGGATCAGGATGGGGTCGAACACCGGCGTGGCGATCTGAAAGGGCAGCACCAGGTCGAACCACTCGGCCTTGCCCACTTTCTGGAAGCTCATCAGGCCCATGGCGGCCGTCAGGATGCCGCCCACCACGATGTCCAGCAGCACCGAGATGTTGGCGATGAAGCCGCGGCCGAAGCGCGCGATCAGCAGGATGGTCAGCAGCACGACGCCCGAGATGCCCACGCCCGTGAGGTCGGCATAGCGGGGGTTGGGAATGGTCGGCACCACGGCGAAGCCCTTGGGCACGGGCGGCAGCGCCGAGCCGGGGGCGCCGGCGGCGGCCTGGGCCTCGGCCAGCCATTTCAGGTGTTCGGGATTGGGCACGGTGGGCGCCGTCGGGCCGACCGGGTTGCCGAAGATCCAGTTGATGCCCACGCGCATCAGGCTGATGCCGATCACGGCGATGATGGTGCCGGTCACCACCGGCGGGAAGAAGCGCAGCAGCCCGCTCATGACCGGCGCGAGCAGCAGCGACACCACCCCCGCGCCGATCACCGAGCCGAAGATCAGCCCGGCGCCGAGCTCGCCCCCGGTGGTCTGCGCCATCGACACCATGGGCGCCACCGCCGCGAAGGTCACGCCCATCATCACCGGCAGCCGGATGCCGAACCACTGCGTCATGCCCCAGGCCTGGATCAGCGTGACCAGGCCGCAGACGAACAGGTCGGCGGAGATCAGGTGCGCCACCTGCTCGGGCGGCAGGTTCAGCGCCCGGCCGACGATCAGCGGCACGGCCACCGCGCCGGCGTACATGACCAGCACGTGCTGCAGGCCCAGCGTGGTGGCGCGGCCCCAGGGGAGCCTTTCGTCGACGGGATGGATGGAGGCAGGAGGGGGCATGGGAGATCCTCGGGCCGGTGGCTACGGCGTTAAATCCATACAAAAAGTGTATACAAAATGACGCGTCTCCGTCCCCGGGTAAACGCGCAGATCCCGCGCGGGGCCAGGCCGTCCGCGCGCCGGCCCGTCAGGCCAGCAGGTCCGCCAGGCTGCGCGCCACCACCTTGGTGGCGCGGCGCAGGTCTGCCAGCTCGATGCGCTCATCGGCGCGCTTGGCGTGGCTCTCGAGCACGCTGCGCGGCCCGGCGCCGTAGATCACGCCGGGGATGCCGCGCTCCACGTACAGACGCACGTCGGTGTAGAGCGGCGTGCCCACGGCCGGGGGGCGCTCGCCAAAGACCGCCTCGCCGTGCTTCTGGAGGGCGTCCACCAGCGGCGCGTTGCCCGGCAGGGGCGTCATGGCGCGCGCCAGCAGGATGCGGCGGATGTCCGCGCGCGCGGTCTCCTCGCCCCCGTGGCCGCGCTGCGCATTGAATTGCTGCACCGCCTGGGCGATCACGCCGCGGATGCTGGCCTCGACCTCGGCGGGGTTCTCCTCGGGGATCATGCGCCGATCGATTTTCAGCACCACCTTGCCGGGCACGACGTTGGTGTTGGTGCCGCCCTCGATGCGGCCGATGTTCAGGTAGGGGTGCTCGATGCCCGGCACCTGCGAGCGCAGCTGGCGGTACTTCAGGTTCTCGGCGTACAGCGCGGCCATGATGGCGGTGGCCGCCTGCAGCGCGTCCACGCCGGTGTGCGGCACGGCCGCGTGCGCCATCTTGCCGTGGACGGTGACTTCCATCTGCAGGCAGCCGTTGTGGGCCGTCACGACCTCGTAGGAAAAGCCCGCAGCGATCAGCAGGTCGGGCCGGGTCAAGCCCTGCTCCAGCAGCCAGCCCGGGCCCAGCAGCCCGCCGAACTCCTCGTCGTAGGTGAAGTGCAGCTCCACCGCGCCCCTGGTCGGGCGCGCCACGGCCTCCAGGGCGCGCACGGCGAAGGTGAAGGTGGAGAAGTCGCTCTTGCTCACGGCGGTGGCGCGGCCGTACATGCGGCCATCGACGATCTCGGCGCCGTAGGGGTCGCGCGTCCAGCCCTCGCCCGGGGGTACCACGTCGCCGTGGGCGTTCAGCGCGATGGTCCGGCCGCCGCTGCCATAGGGGCGGCGCACGATCAGGTTGGTGATGGACTGCATGCCGTAGTCGCGCACCTGGCTTGCCGGCACGGGATGGCGCTCGGCCTCGAAACCGAAGGGGGCGAGCAGTTCGGCCGTGCGTTCGGCATGCGGGGCGTTGTTGCCCGGCGGCGTGTCGGTAGGCACGCGCACCAGCGCTTGCAGGAACCGCACCTGCTCATCGAAATGCGCGTCGATCCACGCATCCAGCGCGGCGTAGGTGGCTTCGGCGTCAGGTTTCATGGAAAAGGGACCTTGTGGTGGGGAAGGAAAGGGCTCAGGCGTGCTCGGCGGCGAGCTGCTCCAGCACATGGGCGAAGGCCTCGACGGCCAGCTGCATGTCGTCGCTGGTGGTCGACTCCAGCGGGTTGTGGCTGATGCCGCTGTTGAGGCCGCGCACGAACAGCATCGCCTGGGGCATGAGCTCGTGCAGCTTCATGGCGTCGTGGCCCGCGCCACTTGCCAGGCGGTGCAGCGGCACGCCCAGGGCCTGCACGGCGTTTTCCCAGCGCCTTTGCCAGGCGGGGTCGCTGGGGGCGGCGGCGGCCTGCATGGCCAGCTCGACGCGGTATTGCAGCCCGCGGCGCCGGGCGATGCCCTCGAGCTGCGCCAGCACGTCCGCCGCCATGGCGTCGCGCTGTGCATCGGCAGGGGCGCGCATGTCCATGCTGAAGGTGCAGCGGCCCGGCACCACGTTGATGGAGCCGCCCGGCACTTCCAGCATCCCGACGGTGGCCACGCTGCCCTCGTCCTGGCGTGCGCGCTGCTCCATGTACAGCGCCAGCTCCGCCACCCCGAGAGCGGCATCGCGGCGGCGGTCCATGGGGGTGGTGCCGGCGTGGCTGGCCATGCCGACCATCTCGCCCACGTAGCGCACGCAGCCGTTGATCGAAGTGACCACGCCGAGCGGCAGGTCCAGCTCCGTGAGCACTGGTCCCTGCTCGATGTGCACCTCCACGAAGCCCAGGTAGCGTGCCGGGTCGCGACGCAGCTTCGGGATGTCGTCGATGCACAGGCCGGCGTGCTGCATGGCCTCGCGCAGGGTGATGCCCTCGGCGTCCCGCTGCTCCAGCCATTCGGGACGGAAATCCCCGATCAGCGCGCCCGAGCCGAGGAAGGTGGCCTTGTAGCGCTGCCCCTCTTCCTCGGAGAAGGCGACCAGCTCGATGCCGAAGGGCAGGCGCCGCCCCTGGCGGTGCAGTTCGCGCACGGCGGCCATGGGCACGAAGATGCCCAGCCGTCCATCGTACTTGCCGGCGTTGCGCACCGTGTCGTAGTGGCTGCCGGTCATCAGGTACCTGCCGTCGGCCTGCGCAGGGCGGTAGCGCCCCACCACGTTGCCCACGGCGTCGATCTCCACTTCGTCGAAGCCGCACTCGCGCATCCAGTGGCTGATGCGCTGTGCGCAGGCGCGGTGCGCGTCGGTCAGGTAGGTGACGGTGAGCTGGCCCTGTTCGGCAAAGCCCGGGTCGCTGTGCCGAGCCAGCCGCTCGTGCCAGTCCCAGACATCGTTGCCGAGCGTGGGTTCGTGGCCGAACTTGTCGTTCAGGCGGATCTCGGCGATGCGGTGGATGTTGCGCAGCGCCTCGGCGCGTTCGTAGTCCGGCGAGTGGTTCAGGCGACGGGCGAAGGTGTCGATGATTTCCTGTCGCGACAGGCCGGTGCCGCGCGGGCCGCGCACCGCCAGGATGAAGGGAAAACCGAAGCGCGCGTTGTAGTCGGCGTTGAGCTGCTGGATGCGCGCGAACTCCTCGGGCGTGCAGTCCGTGAGCCCCGCCGTGCTTTGCTCGTGGGTGGACTCGGCCGTCAGCTGCCGGGCAACGGCCGCCTTGCCGGCGAGCTCCGGGTGGGCGCGGATCAGCGCCAGCTGGGCGTCCTCGCCGGCCTCGCGCAGCACCCGCACCATGGCGTGCTTGAGCTGCGCAAGCGTGCGAAAGGGCCGCTCGGCCAGCGCCGCCTCGGCAATCCAAGGCGAGTGCTCGTACACGCCGTCGAGCAGCGCCACCGCCTCGGCGAGGGGAGCGGCGTTGAGTTGTTGCAGGGTCAGGGCCACGGTGCCTCCGGTCGGGTGCGGGGCCGGCAGCCG
>NZ_ALEE01000070.1 GCF_000282995.1 Melaminivora alkalimesophila | reverse complement strand
CGGCAGCCGCAGCGCCGGCCGGGGTTTCAGGGGCTGGGCTGCGCAGGGTGCTGCGCCGCCCAGTGGCGCGCCAGGTCGATGCGCCGGCAGATCCAGACGTGCTCGTGTCGCTGGATGTGGTCGAGGAAACGCTGCAGCGCCGCCATCCGCCCGGGCCGCCCGAGCAGGCGGCAGTGCATGCCGATGCTCAGCATCTTCGGGCGGTCCTCGCCCTGCGGGTCGCCCTCGGCGTAGAGCACGTCGAAGCTGTCGCGCAGGTACTGGAAGAAGGGGTCGGCATGGGAGAAGCCCTGGGGCAGGGCGAAGCGCATGTCGTTGGCGTCCAGCGTGTAGGGCACGACCAGCCGGCACTCCTCCTGCCCGTCGCTGCGGCGCAGCTTCATCCACAGCGGCAGGTCGTCGCCGTAATAGTCGCTGTCGTAGAGGAAGCGGCCCGCGTCCGCCACCAGGCGGCGCGTGTTCGGGCTGTCGCGCCCGGTGTACCAGCCGAGCGCATGGTCGCCACGCCCGCCATACAGCTCGTCGAAGATCGCCAGGCATTCCTGCATGTGGGCACGCTCGATGTGCTCCGGCACGTCCTGGTAGTGGATCCACCTGAGGCCATGGCAGGCGACCTCGTGGCCGAGCTCGTCGAAGGCCTGGGCGACCTCGCGGTGGCGCTCCAGAGCCATCGCCACGCCGAACACCGTCAGTGGCAGCCCGCGCCGCTCGAACTCGCGCAGCAGCCGCCACACGCCGGCGCGCGAGCCGTACTCGTAGATGCCCTCCATGCTCAGGTGCCGCGCCGGGTAGGCGGCCGGGTTGAACATCTCCGACAGGAACTGCTCGCTGCCGGCATCGCCGTGCAGCACGCAGTTCTCGCCGCCCTCCTCGTAGTTCAGCACGAACTGCACCGCCACCCGGGCCTGCCCGGGCCAGCGCGGGTGCGGCGGGTTGCGGCCGTAGCCGACCAGGTCGCGCGGGTAGGGGCTGCAGGCGTCGTAGATCATGGCGGTGGTCATGCGGTGGCGGCCGACAGGGCCAGGGAGAGGTCGCTGGCGGGTGGTTCGCGGTCGAAGGCGAGGCCGGCCTGCACGTTGTCCAGGTGTTCCTGCATGAGCTGGACGGCGCGCTCCGCATCGCCCTTCGCCAGGGCGGCGACGATGGCCTCGTGCTCCTCGTGCGAATGCTCGGCGGCGCTGCTGGACTGGTACATCAGCGTGATCAGCGCGCAGCGCGAGATCAGCTCGCCCAGCAGCTGGGCCAGCACTTCGTTGCCCATCAGCTCGGCCAGGCGCACGTGGAAGTCCCCGAGCAGCGTGGTGCGGTGGCCGATGTCGCCGCCCTGCATGGCTTTTTTCTCGGCGGCGATGTGGCGGCGCAGCGCCTTGAGCTGGGCCGGCGTCTGCTGGGCGACGAAGGCGCGCACCATCTCGGCCTCGAGCATGCGCCGCACGGCAAAGACCTGGCGCGCCTCGTCCACCGAGGGCGTGGCGACGAAGGCGCCGCGCGCCGGCTCGAGCCGGACCAGGCGGTTCTGCGCCAGCTGGAACAGCGCCTGGCGCACCAGGGTGCGCGAGACGCCGAAGTGGTCCGCGAGCTTTTGCTCGGCCAGCTTGGTGCCAGGCAACAGGCGGTGCTCGACGATCGCCCGCGTGAGGCGGTCGACGATGAAGCCGGTGGAGGTGTCCATGGCTTGATCATATCGGTTGGCGACCAGATTTGTATACAGTTTCTGTAGACCGCGGTCAGGGGAAACGAGGACGCGGGAACCCCCGGGGCTCCCATAATGGGGAAGGCCCATTTCCCGTCCGTCCCATGACCCGCGCTTCCCTGCACGATCCGTTCACCGAGCCGCAGGACTTCCTGCTCGACCTGTTTCGTGCGGCGGTGGCGCGCGCCCAGCCCCTGCGAGCCCTGTCCGGGCAGTTGCCGCCCCCGCCGCGCGGGCGCACGCTGGTGCTCGGCGCGGGCAAGGCCGGCGGGGCGATGGCGCAGGCGCTCGAAGCCCTGTGGCCCGAGGACGCGCCCCTGTCGGGGCTGGTGGTCACGCGCTATGGGCACGTGCCGCCGCGCCCGGCGGGCCTGGCGCAGCGCATCGAGGTGGTCGAGGCGGCGCATCCGGTGCCCGACGAGGCGGGCGTGCAGGCCGCGGAGCGCATGCTCGGGCTCGCCCAGAGGCTGGGCGAGGACGACCTGGTGCTGTGCCTGATCTCCGGGGGCGGCTCGGCCCTCCTGAGTCTGCCGGCCGACGGACTGGAGCTCGCGGACAAGCAGCGCATCAGCCAGCAGCTGCTCGCCAGCGGCGCCACCATCGCCGAGATGAACTGCGTGCGCAAGCACCTCTCGCGCATCAAGGGCGGGCGCCTGGCGGCGGCCTGCGCGCCGGCTCCGGTGCTCACGCTGGCGATCAGCGACGTGCCGGGGGACGACCCGTCCACCATCGCCAGCGGGCCGACGGTGGCCGATGCGAGCACCTGCGCCGAGGCGCTGGCCATCCTGGATCGCCACGGCGTCGAGCTGCCGCCGGTGGTGCGCTCGGCACTGCAGGCGGGACGCTGGGAGACGCCCAAGCCGGGCGATGCGCGCCTGGCGCGTAGCGAGCTGCGGCTGGT
>NZ_ALEE01000069.1 GCF_000282995.1 Melaminivora alkalimesophila | reverse complement strand
GCGGCGGCCGAGGCGGCGCGCGCCGCCGGCATCGCCGCGCACGTGCTGTCCGACGAGATGGAGGGCGAGTCGCGCGAGGTTGGGAAGGTGCACGCGGCGCTGGCGCGCGCGGTGGCGCGGGGCGGCGGGCCGTTTGCGCGGCCCTGCGTGCTCCTGTCGGGCGGCGAGACCACCGTCACCCTGCGCCCCCGGCGCCCTGGCGCGGCCCCGGGGCGGGGCGGGCGGGCGGGGGAGTTCTGCCTGGGGTTGGCGCAAGCCCTGCAGGGCCAGGCGGGCGTGTGGGCGCTGGCGGCCGATACCGACGGCATCGATGGCGTGGAGGACAACGCGGGCGCGCGCGTGGCGCCGGACACGCTGGCGCGCGCCGCTGCCCTGGGCCTGCGGCTCGACGACCACCTGGACCGCAACGACGCCTACGGCTGGTTCGAGCGCCTGGGCGACCTGGTGGTCACGGGGCCGACCTACACCAACGTGAACGATTTCCGGGCGCTGCTGGTGCTGTAGCGCAGCGCCTGTGAAAAAGCCGCGCGGGCCAGGCGCGGCTTTCTCCCGTGGGGCGGACGGCTCAGTAGCCCAGCGTCTGCCCGTCCGGGTTGCGCGGATCGGACGCGCCATACAGCATGCCGTCCCGAATCTGGATGGTCTGCGTGCGGCCCATGGCGGGCTTCACGGCCACCTTGTGGCCCCATTGGCGCAGCAGCGCCAGCGTGTCGCTGGAAAAACCCTTCTCGATGCGCAGCTCGTCGGGCGTCCACTGGTGGTGGAAGCGCGGCGTGGCGGCGGCTTCAAACGGGTTCATGCCGTAGTCGATGGTGTTGACCACGGTCTGCAGGACGGTGGTGATGATGCGCGCGCCGCCCGGGCTGCCCGTCACCAGCACCGGCTTGCCGTCCTTGAGCACCATGGTGGGCATCATCGACGACAGCGGCCGCTTGCCGGGCGCCACGGCGTTGGCGTCGCCGCCGATCAGGCCATAGGCATTGGCCACGCCCGGCTTGGCCGAGAAGTCGTCCATCTCGTTGTTCAGCACGATGCCCGTGCCCTTGGCGACGATGCCGCTGCCGAAGTTGGTGTTGAGCGTGTAGGTCACGGCCACGGCGTTGCCCGCCTTGTCCACCACCGAGAAGTGGGTCGTCTGGTCGCTCTCATACGGTTGGGGCTGGCCGGGCTTGATGGCCTTGGCGTCGCGCGCCTGCGTGGGCGCAATGCCGGCGGCCAGCTGCTCGGCGTAGCGCTTGGAGGTCAGGCCCTTGAGCGGCACCTTCACGAAGTCCGGGTCGCCCAGGTATTCCGAGCGGTCGGCGTAGGCCAGCTTCATGCTCTCGGCCATGTGGTGCACGCTGCGTGCGCTGTTCACGCCCCACTCCCTCATGGGCCAGCGCTCCATCATGTTCAGGATCTGGATCAGGTGTACGCCGCCCGAGGACGGCGGCGGCATACTCACGATCTGGTAGCCGCGGTAGCTGCCGGAGACCGGCTCGCGCTCCACCACCTTGTAGTTCTTCAGGTCGGCCAGCGTCAGCGCGCCGGCGTGCGGCGCCATCTCGGCGGCGATCTTCTGCGCGATCTCTCCCTCGTAGAAGGCCTTGGCGCCTTGCTGGCCGATCAGGCGCAGCGATTGCGCCAGGTCCTTTTGCACCAGCAGGTCGCCGCGCTGGAGCGGCGCGCCGTTCTTCCAGAAGATGGCCTGCGTGGCGGGCCACTTGCCCATGTTCTTCTGCTCCTGCTGCAGCACCTTGGCGAGCGTCTCGCTGACCACGAAGCCCTTGTCCGCCAGCTCCACGGCCGGGGCGACCACCTTGTTCAGCGGCATGGTGCCCCACTTCTTCAGCGCATGCTCCAGCCCGGCCACGGTGCCCGGCACGCCCACGGCGTAGTGCGTGTAGAGCGACTTGCCGTCGATCACGTTGCCCTGGGCATCGAGGTAGATGTCGCGCGTGAACCTCGAGGGCGCGACCTCGCGGAAGTCCAGCGCCACGTTCCTGCCGGTGCGCGCGTCGTGCACCATCATGAAGCCGCCGCCGCCGATGTTGCCGGCGTTCGGCAGCGCCACCGCCAGCGCAAAGCCCATGGCGACGGCCGCATCCACCGCGTTGCCGCCGGCCTTGAGGATGTCCAGGCCGATGCGCGAGGCCAGCTCCTGCTCGCTCGCGACCATGCCGTTCTTCGCCACCACCGGGTGGAACACGTCCATGTCGAAGTCGTAGGCGGCGGCCGCGGCCTGGGTGGCGCTCGGCTGCGGCGCGGCGGCCGGGGCCGTGACCACGGTCGTCGGTGGCGCCACAGAGGCCGGCGTGCCCGGCGCAGGGCTGCTGCAGGCGACGAGGCTGGCCAGTGCCAGCGCCACGCTGCCGGCCAGCATGGTGGAGCGAAATGCCATGGGAGTCTCCTTGGTTGTGGGGAGACCCGAGCGTAAACGTGACGGCAGGCAATGACAAGCGAATACAAAAACTGTATACACTCAACCGGATGACAGCATAGGGCAGCCCGCACTGCCTTGGAAGGAGACCCCCATGGGCTTGAGCACCCACGTCCTCGACACCATGCACGGCTGCCCGGCCGCCGGCATGGCGGTCACCCTCTACAGCACCCAGGGCGAGGCCGCCACGCTGGTCAAGCGCGTGGTGCTGAACCACGACGGAAGGACCGATGCGCCGCTGTTCGCCGACGCGCAGCTGCGCCCCGGCAGCTACCGGCTGTGTTTCGAGGTGGCGCAGTATTTCCGGGCGCGCGGCGTCGAGTTGCCCGAGCCGCCGTTCCTCGACGTGGTGCGCCTTGATTTCGGCATCGCCCACGCCGACCAGCACTACCACGTGCCCTTGCTGGTCAGTCCGTGGAGCTACTCGACCTATCGCGGCTCCTGACGCCCTCGGGGGTTGCCTAGAGCTGGCCTTCGGTCAGCGTGTCGAGCTGGAATTTTCCCGACTCGTCCCACAGCCAGGTGTCGGTGTAGGTGACTTGGCCCAGGCGCAGCGGCAGCGGGAAGGGCGCCGCTGCGCGGACGGTGCGCTCGATCTCCAGCACCACCTCCGGGGCGTGGCGGGGCGGGCGCAGCCAGTCCAGGCCCACCACCTGGCCGCGGGCGTCGATTTCCACATCCAGCACGCCAATCGCGTACAACAGCGGTGGCAGCATTCCCTGGTAGATGCGCGGGCCGTTCAACCGGTACAGATGCGCCGCGGCGTCCTGTCGGTAGGCCAGCGCGTTGTCGGCAAGCGATACCGGCGGGGCGC
>NZ_ALEE01000068.1 GCF_000282995.1 Melaminivora alkalimesophila | reverse complement strand
GGCTGCCCCTGGGCCACGCTCCTCGCGTCCCCGGTGGGTGTGCCGCTGCCGCGCCGCCCTCCCCCGGGCGCTGCGGAAGCCACCGTGCTGTTCTTGCGCCGCGCCGTCTGGTAGCTGCCATCAGTCGCCGGCTGGAAGCTCGGGATCAGGTGGTGCCTGCCGTTGCCGATCAGGTCGGCGCGGCCCATGTCCCTGAGCGCCTCCCGCAACAGCGGCCAGTTGTTCGGGTCGTGCCAGCGCAGGAAGGCCTTGTGCAGCCGGCGCCGGCGCTCGCCGCGCACCACATCCACACGCTCCTCGGCCGGGTCGCGCATGTGGCGGCGCACGCGCGTGAGCGGGTTGCGTCCCGAGTGGTACATGGCGGTGGCGGTGGCCATGGGGCTGGGGTAGAAGGCCTGCACCTGGTCGGCGCGAAAGCCGTTCTTCTTCAGCCAGAGGGCCAGTTGCAGCATGTCTTCGTCGGTGGTTCCCGGATGCGCGGCGATGAAATAGGGGATCAGGTACTGCTTCTTGCCGGCCTCTTCGCTGAACTTCTCGAACAGCTGCTTGAAGCGGTCGTAGTTGCCGATGCCCGGCTTCATCATCTTGGACAGCGGCCCGGCCTCGGTGTGCTCGGGTGCGATCTTCAGGTAGCCGCCCACATGGTGCTGCACCAGCTCGCGCACGTACTCGGGCGACTGCACCGCCAGGTCGTAGCGCAGGCCCGAGCCGATCAGCACTTTCTTGATGCCCGGCAGCTCCCGCGCGCGGCGGTAGATCTTGATGAGCGGGTCGTGGTCGGTGTGCAGGTTCTGGCAGATGCCGGGAAAGACGCAGCTCGGTTTCCTGCACGCGGCCTCGATCTCGGGGCTCTTGCAGCCCAGGCGGTACATGTTGGCCGTGGGGCCGCCCAGATCGGAAATGGTGCCGGTGAAGCCCTTGACCTTGTCCCGGATGTCCTCGACCTCGGCAATGATGGAATCTTCCGAGCGGCTCTGGATGATGCGCCCCTCGTGCTCGGTGATCGAGCAGAAGGTACAGCCGCCAAAGCACCCGCGCATGATGTTGATGGAGGCGCGGATCATCTCCCAGGCCGGGATCCTGGTCGCGCCTTCGAAGCCGCCCTGTTCGTCCGCGTAGCTCGGGTGCGGATTGCGCGCGTACGGCAGGCCGAACACCCAGTCCATCTCGGCGGTGGTGAGCGGGATGGGCGGCGGGTTCAGCCACACGTCGCGCGCGGCCGCGCCCTCGCCGTGCGCCTGCACCAGCGCGCGCGCGTTGCCGGGGTTGGTCTCCAGGTGCAGCACGCGGTTGGCGTGGGCGTAGAGCACCGGGTCGCTTCTCACCTGCTCGAAGCTGGGCAGGCGGATCACGCTGCGCTCGCGCGGCGGCTGGGCACCCTTGTGGCGCAGGGACGGGTTGGGGAGGAACCGCACCACGGATTCCGAAGCTCGCTGGCCCCCGGCAGGTGCCTGGCCTGCGCTGGCAGCGCTCGAACCGGGGGCATCCTCGCGCGAGCAGCCCTGCCCCCGGGCCGCCGCCTGCTCGGCAGTCGTCATGTAGGGGTTGATGCGCGGCTCCACGGCCCCGGGCTCGTCCACGCTGGTCGAATCGATCTCGAACCAGCCCTGCGGCGCGCTCCTGCGCACGAAAGCCGTGCCGCGCACGTCGGTGATGCTCTCCACCGGCTCGCGCCGCGCCAGGCGGTGGGCGATCTCCACCAGCGCGCGCTCGGCGTTGCCGTACAGCAGCAGGTCGCACTTGGCATCGACCACGATCGAGCGGCGCACCTTGTCGCTCCAGTAGTCGTAGTGGGCGATGCGGCGCAAGGACCCCTCGATGCCGCCCAGAATGATGGGCACGTCCTTGAATGCCTCGCGGCAGCGCTGGCTGTAGACAATGGCGGCGCGATCCGGGCGCTTGCCACCGACGTCGCCGGGCGTGTAGGCATCATCGCTCCTGATCTTGCGGTCGGCCGTGTAGCGGTTGATCATGGAGTCCATGTTGCCCGCCGTCACGCCCCAGAACAGGTTCGGACGGCCGAGTGCCTTGAAGGCTTCGGCGCTGGTCCAGTCCGGCTGCGCGATGATGCCGACGCGAAAGCCCTGCGCCTCCAGCACCCGCCCGATCACCGCCATGCCAAAACTGGGGTGGTCCACGTAGGCATCGCCCGTGACCAGCACCACGTCGCAGCTGTCCCAGCCGAGCTGCTCCATCTCGGCGCGGCTCATGGGCAGGTAGGGGGCCGTGCCGAAGCGCTTGGCCCAGTAGGGGCGCCAACTCATCAGCGGCTTGGCATTGCGCGGAAAGAAGGAGACGTCGGCAAAGGCGGTCATGTGGGCATTCCCAGGAAGGGCCGATCATTCTAGGGATGCGCCGCGCGTGGTGCTCGGGCGCGGGTATCGCGCGGGTATCGGCGGGTACTGGGTTATGGGTGCAACGCGGCCGCGGGCGCCTTAAGCTCGCGTGCCATGAGCTATACCCTGAGCGCACCGGTCCACGCCGAGCTGGTGATCAAGAAAAGCCGTTTCATCTCCTGCGTGCAGCCGATGGCCGACCGGGCCGGGGCCCAGGCGGTGGTGCAGCAGCTGCGCGCCGAACACCCGGGGGCGGCACACGTGTGCTGGGCATTGCTGGCGGGCGGCCAGTCGGCGGCGGTGGACGATGGCGAGCCCAGCGGCACGGCCGGCCGGCCGATGCTGGACGTGTTGCGCCACCAGCAGCTCGAGGGCGTGCTCGCCACCGTGGTGCGGTATTTCGGTGGCATCAAGCTGGGCGCGGGCGGCCTGGTGCGCGCCTATACCGACAGCGTGGCACAGGCCCTGCTGGGCGTTGAAAAGGTGCCGCTGCAGCGGCTGAGCCACTTCGAGGCCGCCGTGCCGTATGCGCTCGAAGGCCTGCTGCGCCGGGAGATCGCGGCCGCAGGCGCGCAGCTGCAGGGCGTGCGCCACGAGGCGCTGGTGCATTTCGCGCTGTCGCTGCCGGAGAGTGCGCTCGCGGATTTCAGGGCGCGGCTCGACGAGCTGGCGCACGGGCGCGTGGCGTGGACCCTGGGCGACTGAGCCCCCGCAGCGGCGCAATCCGCCCTCCTTGGCCTCGCGGCCTACAGCCCCGACGACACTTCGGCGCCACACTGTCGTGCCAAGCGACCCACTGAACCAAGCAACGGACTCCGATCCCATGAGCCAGACCCTGGACACCCTGATCATCGGCGCCGGCACGGCCGGCCTGGCGGCCCTGCGCGAGGTGCGCAAGCGCACGCAGAACTTCCTGATCGTCAACGAAGGCCCCTGGGGCACAACGTGCGCGCGCGTCGGCTGCATGCCGTCGAAGATGCTGGTCGAGGCGGCCAACGCACTGCACGCACGCCACCGCTTCGACACCTTCGGGCTGCGCGGTGGCGAGGGCCTGTCGGCCGACATTCCGGCCGTGATGGAGCGCTTGCGCGCGCTGCGCGACGAATTCGTGGCCGGCACCATCCGCACCAGCGACGCCGGCGAGCGCTCGGTCTCCGGCCGTGCCCGGCTGCTGGGCCCGGACGAGGTCGAGATCGACGGCCGCAATTACCGCACGCGCAGCATCATCGTCGCCACCGGCTCGCGCCCGGTCGTGCCAGAGGATTGGCTGGCCTTTGGTGACCGCATCCTGACCACCGACACGCTGTTCGAGCAGCCGACGCTGGGCCCGCGCATGGCGGTGATCGGCCTGGGCGCCATCGGCGCGGAGCTGGCCCAGGCCATCGCCCGCCTGGGCGTGGAGGTGGTGGCCTTCACGACCAGCGAGCGCGTGGCGGGCCTGCGCGACCCCGAGGTCAATGCACGCCTGTTCGCCGAACTCAAGGGCGAGTTCGCGATCAGCGTGGGCGCGCACGCCACGCTGCGGGAGACCGCTGGTGGCATCGAGGTCCGCAACGGCGAGACCACGGTGGTCGTCGATCAGGTGCTGGCCGCCATGGGCCGCCGTCCGAATGTCGAGCACCTGGGGCTGGAGCTGCTCGGGCCGGTGCTGGACCGGCATGGGCTGCCGCCGGTCGATCCCTGCACCCTCCAGGTGGGCGAGCTGCCGGTGTTCCTCGCCGGTGACGTGGACCGCGACCGCGCCCTGCTGCACGAGGCCGCCGACGAAGGGCACATGGCGGGCATCAACGCCGTGCTCGCGGCGCAGGGCCAGCCGCTGCGGCGCTTTCGCCGCCGCACGCCCCTGTCCATCGTGTTCTGCGAGCCGAACGCCGCCAGCGTCGGCCTGGGCCATGACGCCCTCCAGGGGCAAGAGCACCTGGTCGGCAGCGTGGACTTCGCCCGCCAGGGCCGCGCCCGGGTGGCGGTGCGCAACCAGGGGCTGCTGCACGTGTATGCCGAGCCCGGCAGCGGGCGGCTGCTGGGCGCCGAGATGTGTGCACCGGATGGAGAGCACCTGGCGCACCTGTTGGCGCTGGCCATCGATCGCGGCCTCAAGGTGCAGGAATTGCTGCGCATGCCTGTCTACCACCCGACGGTGGAAGAAGGTCTGCGCACGGCGCTGCGCCAGCTCGCGCGCCAGCTGGAGCCGGTGAGCGATTCCGACCTGTCGGACTGCGAGAACCTGGGCGCAGCCGCCCTCGACTGAAACCCCTCAGCGCAGCCGCGCCGGCGACAGCTGCCCGGCTTCCAGCCCCTCCCGGACCAACCGCGGATCGAGCGGCTGGTTCAGCGCCAGGTTGCGCGCCAGCAGGGCTGCTGCGGCGGCGCTCTGGATGCCGTAGCCACCTTGTGCGGCAAGCCAGAAGAAGCCGGGCACATGGTTGTCCCAGCCGATCACCAGATCGCCATCTGCGACGAAGGAGCGCAGGCCCGCCCAGCTGCGCGTCGGCCGCCGGATCTCCAGGTCCGCGATCTCCTGGATGCGGTGGATGCCCAGGGCCACGTCCAGCTCCTCGGGCACCACGTCGTGCGGCGCCACCGGATCGGCATTGGCGGGCGAGCCGAGCAACTGGCCGGCGTCGGGCTTGAAGTAGAAATCCTCGGCGACGCCGATGACGG
>NZ_ALEE01000067.1 GCF_000282995.1 Melaminivora alkalimesophila | reverse complement strand
CGCCGATGACGGCCGGCCAGCCGCCGATCTCGGCGCCGGCCGGTGGCGCGAAGGTGAAGGCCGTGCGCCGGCGCGGCTCCAGGCCGATGGGCGGCACGCCCGCGAGCCGCGCCAGCTCGTCCGCCCAGGCCCCGGCCGCATTGACCACGGCACGCGCCTGCAGCTGCGTCCCGTCGGCCAGCCGCAGCTGCCAGCCTTCGCCGCGAGGCTGCAGCGCCACCACCTCGGCGTCGGTGCGAAGCAGCGCGCCGCGCCGGCGCAGTCCGCGCAGGTAGCCCTGGTGCAGGGCGTGCACGTCGATGTCGGCCGCGCCGGGCTCGCTCATCCCAGCGGCCACGACCTCGTGCCGCAGGCAGGGGACCTGCGCCAGCAGCTCGTCCCGCCCCAGGCGCCGCACTCCCGGGTTGCGCTGGCGGGCATCGGCCAGCATCGCCTCCAACAACCCGAGCTGGTCCGGCCGGGCCACATAGACCACGCCCCGGGGCGTGAGGATTGGTGCGCTGGTGCCGAACTCGGCAGGGGGTTCGTCGTAGAAGGCGCGGCTGGCGCGCGTCAGGGCCTGGATCAGGAGCGTGCCATACGTGGCGCTGTAGAGCGCTGCCGAGCGCCCCGTCGTGTGGTAGCCGGGCTGCGATTCGCGCTCCAGCACCAGGACGCTGCCGAAAGCGGCCAGTTCCCAGGCCACCGATGCGCCCGCAATGCCGGCGCCGACCACGGCGAAGTCATGGATTTGCTCGGAAGGGGGCATGGACAGTCTCCGGAAACTGGACGGCATCAAGGGCAGTCCGCATGGTAGAGCAGTGCCGGGCCTTCAATCTCCATGGCTTGCGTGAGGATTCCCGATCTGCCTTCCGCAGCCCAGGATAAAAGATGCATACTACATACATATTAAATCGAGAGGACCTGCATGCCCACGCCATCCGAGACCTCCCTCGCCCACGCCGATCCGCTGGCGCACGCGCTGGCCCGCCCTTACCAGCATGGCTTCGTCACCGACGTCGAGTCCGACGCGCTGCCGCCCGGCCTGGACGAGGACACCATCCGCGCCATTTCGCGCAAGAAGCGCGAGCCGCAGTTCCTGCTGGACTGGCGCCTGGAGGCCTTCGAGCGCTGGCAAGCCATGGAGCTGCCCGACTGGGCGCACCTGAACATCGAGCCGATCGACTTCCAGGCGCTGTGCTACTACTCCGCGCCCAAGTCCCTGAAGGATGGCCCTAAAAGCCTGGACGAGGTCGATCCCAAACTGCTGGAGACCTACGAAAAGCTGAACGTGCCGCTGCACGAGCGCGCGCGCCTGGCGGGCGTCGCGGTGGACGCGGTGTTCGACTCGGTCTCGGTGGGCACGACGTTTCGCGAGCAGCTGGCCGAGGTGGGGGTCATCTTCTGCTCGTTCTCGCACGCCGTGCAGAACCACCCCGAGCTGATCGAACGCTACCTTGGCACCGTGGTGCCGCAGGGCGACAACTTCTATGCCGCGCTGAACTCGGCCGTGTTCTCGGATGGCTCCTTCGTCTACATCCCCAAGGGCGTGAAGTGCCCGATGGAGCTGTCGTCGTACTTCCGCATCAACGCGCAGAACACCGGCCAGTTCGAGCGCACGCTGATCATCGCCGAGGAAGGCAGTTCGGTGAGCTACCTGGAGGGTTGCACGGCCCCGCAGCGCGACGAGAACCAGCTGCACGCCGCCGTGGTCGAGCTGGTCGCGCACGACGACGCCTTCATCAAGTACTCCACCGTGCAGAACTGGTATCCCGGCGACGAGCAGGGGCGCGGCGGGATCTACAACTTCGTCACCAAGCGCGGGCTCGCCGCCGGCAAACGCTCGCGCATCGCCTGGACGCAGATCGAGACCGGCTCCGCTATCACGTGGAAATACCCCTCCTGCGTGCTGCGCGGCGAGGGTTCGAGCGGCGAGTTCTACTCGATCGCCGTGTCCAACCACATGCAGCAGGCCGATACCGGCACCAAGATGATCCACCTGGGCAAGAACACCACCAGCCGGATCGTCAGCAAGGGCATCAGCGCCGGGCGCGCCCACAACAGCTACCGCGGTCTGGTGCGCATCAACCCCGGCGCCGAGGGCGCACGCAACCACACGCAGTGCGATTCGCTGCTGATCGGGCCGGATTGTGGCGCCCACACCTTCCCCTACGTGGACACGGCGCGCGGCGACGCCGTCATCGAGCACGAGGCGACCACGACGCGCATCTCCGAGGAGCGGCTGTTCTATTGCGAGCAGCGCGGCATCGACCCCGAGGAAGCGACGGCGCTGATCGTCGGCGGCTTCTGCCAGGCCGTGCTCGAGGAATTGCCCATGGAGTTCGCGCTGGAAGCCAAGGGGCTGCTCGCGGTATCGCTCGAAGGCGCGGTGGGTTGAGCCCGGCCGCCGATCACCAGAACCGGACAAACAGAGAAGGAACCCCCATGAACCACCCCACTCCCGTGCTCGAAGTGCGCGACCTGCGCGTGCAGGTCGGCGAGCGCACCGTGCTGCAATCCGTGTCGCTGGACGTGGCGCCGGGCTCGCTCACCGTGTTGATGGGTGCCAACGGCAGCGGCAAGAGCACGCTCGGCCTGGCCCTGGCCGGCCATCCGCGCTACCACGTGCAGGGCGGACAGGCCCTGCTGGACGGCAAGGACCTGCTGTCCCTGGCAGCGCACGAGCGCGCCCGCGCCGGGCTGTTCGTCTCTTTCCAGGCGCCGCCGGACGTGCCCGGCGTGAAGAACAACCTGTTCATCCGCACGGCGCTGAACGCCCAGCGCGCGGCGCGGGACGAGCCGCCACTGGATGCCTTCGACTTCCTGTCGGGCGCCAAGCAGGCGGCCAGCGACCTCGGCCTGCCGGCGGCGATGCTGGCACGCCCGGTCAACGAGGGATTCTCGGGAGGAGAGCGCAAGCGCAACGAGCTGCTGCAGCTGTCGATGCTGCGCCCCAAGGTCGCGCTGCTGGACGAGATCGACTCCGGCATGGACGTGGATGGCGTGCGCGCCGTGGTCGCCCTGGTGGAGCGCATGCGCGCCGAAGGCACGGCCTTCGTGGTGATCTCGCACTACCTCACCATGATCGAGCTGCTCGCGCCCGACGCCGTGCTGCGGCTGCAGGACGGGCGCATTGCCGAGGCGGGCGGAATGGAACTGGCGCGCACCATCGCGGAACACGGCTTTGCGCCCCAACCGGTGGAGGCCTGAAGCCATGGACCTTGCCGTGAGACCCCTGGACGACCCCCGGGCAGCGCGCGAGCACCTGCAGCAGCGCGGCTGGATCGCGCGCCGCAGCGAGGCTTTTCGCAACCTGCCGCCGCCGCCCATGGAGCTGTGGCTCGGCAGCGAGCGGCCCACGCACACGCACGACGACACTGCCGCCGCCAGCGGCTGGCGCATCGGCCTTCCCGAGGAGGCGGCCGGCACCCCGCCCGCCGTGGCGTTCGAGGAACTGAGCGCCCTGGAGCCGCAACAGCGCCGCTCCCTGCTGGCCGAGCTGCCCCACCCTGGCGAGACCGAGGTCGCACCCTTTGCCTGGGCGCACCGCGCACTGTGCACGGCGGGCGCACGCCTGCGCATCCGGGCGGCTGCAGAGCCGGTCTCCGTGGTGCTCCAGCACCAGCCGCGCTCGAGCGTCGAAGCGCCTCTGCTGGTCGTCGAGCTGGAGCCGGGCGCGCAATGCCGGCTGCTGGAAGTGCATGAAGGCCTGGACATGCCTGCCAACAGCGGTGCGCAGGTGCAGAACCTGCAGGTCCACGTCCTGCTCGGCGCCGGCGCGCGGCTGGAACACCTGCGCGTCGCGGCGCCGGGTGCGGGCGCGAGCCTTGCACACCACGTGGAGGGGCGCCTCGCGGCCGGCGCACGCTACGACCAGGCGACGGTCGCGATCGGTGCGTCCTACCACCTGCAGCGCAACACCGTCGAGCTGCTGGGCGAGGATGCGCTGGCGCGCCACTCCGCGCTGTTGCTGGCCGGCACGCGGCAACTGGACCACCAGCTGAATGCCAGTCTGCAGGCCGCCCAGGCGCGCAGCGAGGTGGAAACCCTCACGCTTGCGGAAGGCGGCGCGCGCTGCGGCAGCAGCGCCCACGCCCGCATCGCCCCCGGCGCGGACGAGGCCAGCATCCACCAGCGCC
Source organism: Melaminivora alkalimesophila (assembly GCF_000282995.1). GTDB lineage: Bacteria > Pseudomonadota > Gammaproteobacteria > Burkholderiales > Burkholderiaceae_C > Melaminivora > Melaminivora alkalimesophila. The sequence continues at coordinate 6,216 of NZ_ALEE01000067.1, read as the reverse complement.
TGTCGGGCGTGCCGCTGGCCGGCAATCCGCGCCTGTTCCTGCGGCCCCACCTGGAGATCCTGCACGACAAGGTGCAGGCCGCCCATGGAGCCACCTGGGGCGCCCTGCCCGAGGATGCACTCTTCTATGCCCAGCAGCGCGGCCTGGACGAGGGCACGGCGCGGGCGCTGGTCATCGAGGGCATGGCCCGCGCGGTGCTGGAGCGCAGCCTGGGCGAGTCGCCCTTGCTGGAGGACTGGCTGGGAGGCGGCTGGCTGGCGCAGGCGCTGCGCCGGCAGCTGGGTGCGCTGCAGCCCGCCGGGGAAGGCCGTTGATCATGGACAGCTCCCATCCCCTGCTCCACCCCGCCCTGCCGGTGCACGAGCTGCGCGCGGACTTTCCCGTGCTCGCGCAGTCCGTCCACGGCCAGCCACTGGCCTATCTGGACAACGCCGCGACCACCCAGCTGCCGCGCGCCGTGCTGCAGGCCATGGAGCGTTTCGAGACGCAGGACCGCGCGAACATCCACCGCGGCGTGCACACGCTGAGCCAGCGTGCGACCGACGCCTTCGATGCCGCGCGCGCCACCCTCAAGGCCTTCGTCGGCGCGGACGACACGCACGAGCTGGTCTTCACCTCCGGCACCACCGAGGCCCTGAACATGGTTGCCCACGGCCTGTGGGCCGGCGGGCCCGGCCATGCCTGGCTGCGCCCGGGCGACGAGATCATCGTCTCCGGCCTGGAGCACCATGCCAACCTGCTGCCCTGGCAGCACGCGGCGCGCATGAGTGGCGCCGTCCTGCGCGTCCTGCAACCGGATGCCCAGGGACGGCTGCACCTGCAGGACCTGGCGAAGCTGCTGGGCGAGCGCACGCGCGTGCTGGCCCTGACCGCCACGGCCAACGCCACCGGCGAGCAGCCGCGCTACGCCGCCATGCTGGAACTGGCGCGCGATGCCGGCGCGCTGACGGTGCTCGACGCGGCCCAGGCCGTGGCCCACGCCATGCCGCCGCTCACGCAGCTGGCGTGCGACTTCATGGCCTTCTCCGGCCACAAGATGCACGGGCCCATGGGCACCGGCGCGCTCGTCGGCCGGCGCGAGGCGCTGGAACGCCTCTACCCGCTGCGCCTGGGCGGTGACATGGTGGACTGGGTGCGCCTGGATGGGGCGGGCTTTGCCGCCCTGCCCGCGCGCCTCGAAGGCGGCACGCCGAACGTGGCGGGCGCGGTGGGATTGGCGGCGGCGGCGCGCTACATCGACGCCATCGGCCGCGAGCGCATCGACGCCCACGTGCAGGCGCTGCGCGCCCAGGCCGCGGCCGGACTGGCGGCGCTCGACGGCGTCACGGTGCTGAGCCCGCACGCCACGCAGGCCGCGCTGGTCGCCTTCGTGGCGCGCGACGTGCATCCACACGACATCGGCACGCTGCTCGACGAGCGCGGCATCGCCGTGCGCACGGGCCACCACTGCGCCCAGCCGCTGCACGATCACCTCGGGCTGGGGCCGACGACGCGCGCCTCCTTTGCCCTGTACAACACCGCGGACGAGGTCGAGCGCCTGCTCGCCGGCGTGGCGCGCGCCCTGGAGGTATTGCGATGAACGACATGCTGGGCAGCGCCGAGGACGAGCTCTACCAGGAGGTCGTCATGGAGCACAAGCGTGCGCCGCGCAACTACGGCCCCCTGCCGGGCGCCACGCACGCGGCGGAGGGAACCAACCCCTCGTGCGGCGACCGCGTGGCGGTGCAGCTGCGCATCGAGGGCGATCAGGTGGAGGACATCCGCTTCACCGGCCAGGGCTGCGCCATCTGCATGGCCTCCACCTCGCTCATGACCGAAGCCGTCAAGGGCGGCAAGGTCGGGGCGGCCCAGGAACTGCAGCAGCATTTCCGCGGCCTGCTGACCGGCGAGGAAGCCCCGGGCGAGGCGCCTCTGGGCAAGCTGGTGAGCCTGAGCGCCGTGCGCCGTTATCCGAGCCGCATCAAGTGCGCCCTGCTGGGCTGGCACGCGCTGGCCCACGCCATCGCGCCCGGTGCGGGCAACGGCGGCACGCAGGCGGCAGGAGGGCAACCCTCATGATGCACCGCCGACACCGCGAGGACGTCCTGGTGCGCCGCCCGGTCCAGGTCGAGACCATCCCCAGCGGCCACCCGGTGGAGCTGGAGGCCGGCCAGCTCGCCCAGATCACCCAGGCGCTGGGGGGCTCCTTCACGCTGCTGGTCGAGGGCCAGCTGATGCGGCTCAAGGGCAGCGACGCCGACGCCATCGGCAAGCAGCCGCCCGAAGCCATCGTGGTCCCCGAGGATCTGCATATCGACGACCTGGAGCCGCTGGTGTGGCAGCAGCTGCGCACCTGCTACGACCCGGAGATCCCCGTGAACATCGTGGATCTGGGGCTGGTCTACCGGCTGGAATTCGAGCCCCTGGCGGAGCAGGACAAGGTGCGCGCCGTGGTCGACATGACGCTCACCGCACCGGGCTGCGGGATGGGCGAGTCGATCGCCAACGAGGTTTGCGACAAGATCCTGGCGCTGCCGCGGGTGGGCGAGATCACCGTGAACCTGGTGTTCGACCCACCCTGGGATCGCTCGCGCATGTCCGAGGAGGCGCTGCTCGCGCTCGGGCTCTGAAGGCTGCGCCCACAAAAAACCCCGGAGCGGTCTGCCCGGGGTTTTTCATGGGGCCGCCCTGCCCGCACGGGGAGCGGCGGCCGGACGCCCGGCGTCAGGCGAAGTTGCTCTCGGCGAACTTCCAGTTCACCAGCTTGTCGAAGAAGGTCTCGACGAACTTCGGGCGCTGGTTGCGGTAGTCGATGTAGTAGGCATGCTCCCACACGTCCACGGTGAGCACCGGCTTGTCCTCGGTGGTCAGCGGCGTGCCGGCGGCGCCCATGTTCACGATGTCCACGCTGCCATCCTGCTTCTTGACCAGCCAGGTCCAGCCCGAGCCGAAGTTGCCGACGGCGCTCTTGACGAAGGCTTCCTTGAAGGCGGCGTAGCTGCCCCACTTGGCGCGGATGGCCTCGGCCAGGGCGCCCGAAGGCTCGCCGCCGCCGTTGGGGGTCATGCAGTTCCAGAAGAAGGTGTGGTTCCAGATCTGGGCCGCGTTGTTGTAGATGCCGCCGCTGGATTTCTTGACGATCTCCTCCAGGGGCATGTTCTCGAACTCGGTGCCCTTTTGCAGGTTGTTCAGGTTGTCCACGTAGGCCTTGTGGTGCTTGCCGTGGTGGTATTCGAGCGTTTCCTGGCTGTAGTGCGGCGCCAGGGCGTCAATGGCGTAGGGCAGCGGCGGCAGGGTGTGTTCCATGGTGGTCGTCCTTCGTTGTTGCTTGTGGTCATGGGCCGCCCGCATGCGAGGCGGGCGGTGCGAACAAGCCATTGTAGGAAATGGAATGCCCCTTTCCTTGTAGGCGCTTGCCGCAATCCGATTCGCGGCCTGCGCCTACAGCAAGCGCGGCGGCGCGGCCACCAGGTCGAGTGCGCCCCCGGCCAGTCGCGCCTGCAGCGCGTCGCCCGTGCGCACCTGCGCCGGGTCGGTCACTGCCCGGCCCTCTGCATCCGTGAGCAGCGCATAACCGCGCTCGAGCACGCGCTGCGGGTTCAGCAGCTCCAGCCGCAGGCCGAGCCGCTCCAGCTGCTCGCCCTGCAGCGCAAGGCGGCGTTGCCACAGCTGCGGGAACTGCGCCTGCACGCGCTGGCGCTCCTGGTCCAGCCGCTGCAGCCGCAGCAACGCCGCATGCCGCATGCGCTGCCCAGTGCGCGCGAGCTGCAGCTGCTGGCGTGCCAGCAGGCCCGAGGGGCGCCCGAGGCGCTGGGCCGCCATGTCCAGGCGCTGGTGGCGCTGGTCGAGCTGGCGCTGCAGGCCCTCCGACAGCCGCTCGCCCAGCAGCTGCAGCGCCCCCAACCAGAGCTCGCGCGGCTCTGCTACCAGTTCCGCCGCCGCGGTGGGCGTGGGCGCGCGCAGGTCGGCGCAGAAATCGGCGATGGTGAAGTCCGTCTCGTGCCCGATGCCGCTCACCAGCGGCACCGGGCTTTGCACCACCGTGCGCGCCACCTGTTCGTCGTTGAAGGCCCACAGGTCTTCGATCGAGCCGCCGCCGCGCACCAGCAGGATGGCGTCGATCGGCGGCGCGCCAGCGGCATACCCCTCGCCCCCGCCCTCTGCAGCCAGTCGGTACAACTGCTCCAGCGCCGCGCAGATCGAGGCCGGCGCCTGCGCGCCCTGCACCAGCGCCGGCACCAGCACCACCGGGATGTGCGGCACGCGCCGCCGCAGCGCCGTGACCACATCGTGCAGTGCGGCCGCTCCGGGCGAGGTGACGATGCCGATGCCGCGCGGCAGCGTCGGCAGCGGGCGCTTCCTTGTCGGATCGAACAGCCCTTCGGCCTCCAGCCGGGCCTTGAGCCGCAGGAACTCCTCGAACAGCGCGCCCTGGCCGGCCCGACGAATGTCCTCCACCACCAGCTGCAGGTCGCCGCGTGCCTCGTACACCCCGATCCGCCCGCGCACCTCGACCTGCTCGCCGTCGCGCGGCAGCACCGCAAGCCCTTGCGCCGCGCGCCGGAACATGGCACAGCGCAGCTGCCCGTCGCGGTCCTTGAGCGTGAAATAGCAATGGCCGCTCGCCGCGCGCGAGAAACCCGTGATCTCGCCGCGCACCGCCACCGGGTTGAAGCGCGCGGCCAGCGCATCGCCCACCGCGCGGCACAGCGCCCCCACCGCCCAGACCGGGTCGCTCGCGGCGTCGACCGGCGGCTCAAGCACGGCCATCTCCGGGCAGCCCCGCGCCCCGCCAGGCGCCACCCATCCACAGCTGGGAGCCTGCGGCGTTGACAGCCTTCTGCGCGAATGTTTTCACGCACTTACTGTGAGCAACAGCACAAGTCATTGATTTATATAGGATTTCGCCTGTCTTTTTTTTCATCACCGCAGCGAAAGCAAGCACCGGTGCCGACTTGGGCCTGCTGTGCACGGGGTTTCCCACAAAGTTATCCACAGAAATTGGGGGCAAGAGGGACCGTGGTCGCGGCTCTGCGGGAGGCCTGCGGGGCTGCGCCATAATCGCGGGTTGCCTGGCATTCGAGCGGAGTGAGACGTGCTTTCCATCATACAAGCCGCAGGCTGGCCGATCTGGCCCCTGCTTGCCTGTTCCATCCTGGCGCTGGCGCTGATTTTCGAACGCTTCATGGCGCTGAAGACGGCCCGTGTGGCGCCGCCCAAGCTGCTGGATGAGGCGCTGTCGGTGTCCTCGCGCGGCGTGCCGGCGGCCGAGACGGTGAACCAGCTTGCCCAGAGCTCGGTCATGGGCGAAGTGCTGGCGACGGGGCTGCGCACCGTGGCGGCCCATCCCCAGGCTTCCGAGGCCGAGCTGCGCGCCGCCATGGAAGGCGCTGGGCGCGCGGCCGCACAGCGCCTGGAAAAATACCTGAACGCGCTTGCCACCATCGCCTCGGCGGCGCCGCTGCTGGGGCTGCTCGGCACCGTGGTCGGCATGATCGAGATCTTCGGCTCCCAGGGCGGCGCCGGCGGTGTGGGCGGCGGCGGCAACCCCGCGCAGCTCGCCCACGGCATCTCGGTCGCGCTCTACAACACTGCCTTCGGCCTGATCGTCGCCATCCCGGCGCTGATCTTCTGGCGCTATTTCCGCAGCCGCGTGGACGGCTACCTGCTCCACCTCGAGCTCGCCGCCGAGCAGTTCGTGCGCCACCTCATGCGGCTGCCGCGCTGACGGCGCGCCCTGCCCACCGGAGCGATCTGCCATGAACTTCCGCCCCCGCGCCAAGGAAGAGCCGGAGATCAACCTGATCCCGTTCATCGACGTGCTGCTGGTGATCCTGATCTTCCTCATGCTCACCACCACCTACAGCAAATTCACCGAGCTGCAGCTGACCTTGCCGGTGGCCAACGCCGAGCAGCTGCGCGACCGCCCGCGCGAGATCATCGTCGCCGTCGCCGCCGATGGCCGCTACGCGGTCAACCGCCAGACCCTGGAGGGCCGCAGCCCCGAGCTCGTCGCCCAGGCGCTCGCCGCGGCCGCGCAGTCGGGTAGCCAGGGCGACAGCGTGGTCATCATCAGCGCCGATGCCACCGCCCCGCACCAGGCGGTGGTCACCGTGATGGAGGCCGCACGCCGGGTCGGCCTGGTGCAGGTCACCTTCGCCACCCAGTCCTCGGCCGCCGCGGCGCCCTGAGGCTGACCGCATGAGCGCCCGCCTGCGCCGCCTCTGGCAGCGGCGG
>NZ_ALEE01000066.1 GCF_000282995.1 Melaminivora alkalimesophila | reverse complement strand
TGACCTGCTCCCCATAGGCCGTACCAGTTGAAGGTTAGTAGAGTCCGTTTTCAGCAGGAAGAACGGACATGAAGAAGAGCAGATTCACCGACGAGCAGATCATCGGGTTCCTCAAGCAGGCCGAAGGCGGCATGCCAGTCAAGGAACTGTGCCGCCTGGGCGGCTTCAGCGACGCGACCTTCTACAAGTGGCGCGCCAAGTTCGGCGGCATGCAGGCCAGCGAGGCCACGCGGCTGCGCGAAGTTGAGTCGGAGAACGCCAAGCTCAAGAAGCTGCTGGCCGAGGCACACCTGCACATCGAAGCGCTGAAGGTGGGCTTCGGGGTAAAGCGCTGACCCCGCAGGCCAGGCGCGAAGCGGTCGCCAGGATGGTCGAGCAACTGGCCATCAGCGAACGCCGCGCCTGTCGCTATGCGGGGTTGTCACGAACAAGCTACCGGCAGCCGCCCAGGATGAATGCCGCCACGGCCGAGCTGAGCACGCGCATCGTCGAGCTGGCCCATGAGCGCCGACGCTTCGGCTACAGGCGCATTCACGATCTGCTGGCCCTGGAGGGGCGGCAAGTGAACCACAAACGCGTCTGGCGCCTGTACAAGCAGGCCAACCTGTCGGTGCGCAAGCGCCGCAAGATCAAACGCCCCATCGGCGAGCGTCAACCCTTGGCGGCCAGCCAGTATGTCAACGACACCTGGAGCATGGACTTCGTGATGGATGCCCTGGCCAACGGCAGGCGCATCAAGTGCCTGACGGTGGTGGATGACTTCAGCCGCGAGTGCGTGGACATCGCCGTGGATCACGGCATAGGCGGGGAGTACGTGGTGCGCTTGCTGGATCAGGCGGCGCAGTTCAGGGGCTATCCGCGAGCGATCCGCACGGACCAAGGGCCGGAGTTCACCAGTCGGGCGTTCCTGGCCTGGACGGCCGCAAGAGGCGTTCGGCATCTGCTCAACGATGCGGGCTGTCCGACACAGAACGCCTACATCGAGAGCTTCAACGGCAAGTTCAGGGACGAGTGTCTGAACGAGCAATGGTTTGAGTCACTGGCGCAGGCCAGACAGGAGATCGCCCGATGGCGGCGTGACTACAACGAGGTGCGGCCACACAGTTCCCTGGGGCGCATACCGCCGGCCAGATTCGCCGCACAGCATCGCCAGCGCGCTGGCGATG